>CAMJLI010000013.1 GCA_946406585.1 uncultured Prevotellaceae bacterium
CCCAATTGGTGTCGAAAGCTTCCTGAATGTATTTCATTTCTTTGCCACTCATGTGAGCCAGGCACAAATATACTCTTTCCATGATAATTTTCTATTTGTTTAATATAAGCATTCCACGGTATTGTAAGTTTTCAATGCTTCTGAATGCAAAGATAACAAAAAAACACCAACCACGCACAAACAAATGCTTACTTTTGTTTTCGATGGTGTTAAAATATGATAAAAAAACGGGAAACTCCCGTTTTTCCATGATAGTTTGTTCGTAGTTTATGTCAATATATTGATTACAGTATTGATATTGGCTACATAATGCAACCTTCTACAAAGATTCGTCTTCAGGCCTTGGAATGCCATGTGTGGAGTGGTTGGAAGAGGGAATATGTTTCTTCTTCCTTAACCACTCTTTTTTGAGCTTCTCATAAGCCTCGCGACGATATTCTAGATAGTTGTCGGCCATTTCAATCAAATTTGCTGTAAATAACCTGGATGGTTATGGGGGTGTTTCCACCAACCAGACGTGTGCTCGTTAGCGACATGTCATTGGTCACCTCGGTGAGAATGGTGGATTGGTTGTAACTGATATAGTTTGTATGTACTGGCACCAGCATCACCTTGTTCCAATTGGGATGATGCTCCACCCAGTTTGCGTCGCTCTTCAATCCCTTGCTTTTAGCCACATGCATGAAGCTTATCAGCTCACTTATATTGTTGAATGTATATGTGTTTGCCGATGATGAATAACTAGCCAAGAACGACTGCTTGTAATTTGCCAACTTTCCCTTCTCAAAGAATGAGGTCACACTATCCGACTCTATCATCAGAAGTGTGGATGGAGTCGGCAGGCTGTATAGGCTCGACTGCCCGTTGTTGATGCGGTTGAAAACAATCTTCGCCGTGTTGATGGTGTCATTCTCATGACCGTTCATTATCTCATCAACAGGAAGTGTCAACTCCGTGAAGATGCCCGAAGGACTCTTGATGTAAGTGCAACTCCTGTCGTTTACCAGGCGGGAAATGGCTGCTGTGTCATTGGTGATGGTAGTCGTCTGCAGCACCTCCTCTGTGCCTGATAGCAAGGTTAGGTGGGTGCTGTCCTTGCCGTTGACATAACGACGGTAATAAACGTTGAGTTGCGGGGCTGTGACATATGCCATCGAACCTAATCCTCCTGTTATCTTGAAGAAGAATCCAGGTAGGACGTTCTTCACCATTGTCATGTAATTCTTGAAATATTCCGGATGGGAATAATATTGGCGAAGGATATATGTGCCGAAATTATTGTATGTCTCACCATTCTTGTCAGTGTATGGGTCTGTCAGACGGACACATATGTTGTTCACATAATCAGATGTGTCTTTCATGGTGAGATAGTCGGAATTGTTTATCAACGCATATGCCTTGCTCTTGCAAATGCCGTCGCTTCTCACATAACCTTCGTCCAATGGACTGAAATCGCTATAGTATGACCTGTTTTCAAGCATTGGCTTGTCTAGTTCATATAGCGTCAGTTTCATTGTTGCCAATGAGTCTCCATAATAACTTGTATAGAACAAACGTATCTCACAAGAGTCTGCTATGACCTTGCCACTGGAATCACGGCTTGAAATGCTGTCTTGACTCACCAACTGGTAACCTTCAAGCCAGGTGAATTGTGTCATGAAGTCGCCTGTGATATGGGAACCTGTCTCCGGGTCTTTAATCCTGCCTAAATAGCCTGTTGTGCTGCGGGATACTACTGAATTGACGGAAACCGAACGGGAGGCTACTTGAAATGAACTTGATGATACGGCCAAGTGGTCTGCATTGTCGGTAAGAGATATGCCTATGCTTTCGGTGGTTTCATCGCACGCTGATAACAAAAACAGTGCTGTCAAAGCCACACCGATGATGGATTTCCTCATGTCTTTTTTGATTATTCGCCCAATATCTTCTCGTAAAATTCTACGTATGCGTCTGCATAATTCTCACTGCCTGGATAATTCATTATTGGCAGTCCCTTTTCCTTGGCATAGTTAAGCAATGAAACGTTCACTTCGGAACCTGCTTCCACAATACCGTCAGAATAGTCGATGGCCAATTTGCCTAATTCCAAGAAATTGAAATCGTCGCTGTAGTTGGAAAGCAATGAGGGCTTGGCATCGCGGAATTCCAGACTGCGCTTGAAGTTTGTTCCCAAATCATTCTTTAGCTGCTTGGTGAAAAGAGAAGTGACAACCTTGGCATTGGCAAATGACGGCTCTTCATGATAGGCGGTCTTGACATAAAGCGGAACTACGGCCGACATCCAGCCTTGGCATATTATGATGTCGGGAATCCAGCGAAGCTTCTTCACTGTCTCAAGCACTCCACGTGCAAAGAAGATGGCACGCTCGCCATTGTCTGCATACTCCTCTCCAGACTCATCTTCTTCCATCTTGCGCTTCTGGAAATAGTCGTCGTTGTCGATAAAATACACCTGAATGCGGGAAACGGGTATGGATGCTACTTTGATGATCAAGGGATGGTCGGTGTCGTCGATTATCAAATTCATGCCAGAAAGACGAATGACCTCATGCAATTGGCCACGACGCTCGTTTATCATGCCCCATTTCGGCATGAATGTGCGTATCTCGTAACCTCTTTCCTGAATGGCTTGGGGGAGAAGCTTGCCCAATATCGACATTTCGCTGTCTGGTACGTAAGGGGCTATTTCCTGGTTGATGAATAGAACTTTCTTGGGCATCTTTACTTGTTGTGGTTGATGTTTGTATTAAGGGCAATGAACCCCTTGTTAATTACAAATTAATTGCAAAGTTACTAATTTTTCTCCAAAAATAAGAATGCTTTTTGCTTTATTTAGTTTTTTGCCACATATTTTTATAATGTTGTAAACGTATTGTGCATCATATGTGAAAGATTTTGGCACGTCGTTGACATGAAAAAAATGGCGAAACGGAAGTCTTGCCTCCGTTTCGCCAATTATGGTCTGATGAATGATTCAGGGGTTATTCCACCACGACAAGCGGGGTGTCCTCCATTACGCTGGCACCTTGTGAAACAAGGATGGCAGTTACCTTGCCTGCCTTCTCCGATTCAAGGTTGTTGGCCATTTTCATGGCTTCAAGCACTACGAGCACATCTCCCTTGGCCACTTCGTCGCCCACGGATACTTTTATCTCTGTGATAACGCCTGGAAGTGGAGCCTTGAGAGCGTTGGCAGTGTTTACGTTGGCAGACGATGTAGGAGCGTCGGCGGCAGGAGCGGATTCTTTGGCAGCACCAGTCTTCACCACTACTTTCTTCTTCTCTGGCTCTGGTTCTGGTTCCATTTCCACCTTGAATTCTTCGCCGTTGACAGTCACATTTGCGATGTTGTCGGCTATCTCGCCTATCGAAACCTCATATTGCGTTCCGTTGATGGTATACTTGTATGTCTTCATATTTAATCTTTGTTTGGGGAATGCTAATCGATCAAGGATGCATGGTGGTCATCGGAAGATGGGCATTCCACTCCGTAAAGTGTGGTTTGATGGTGATGATGCCTGACTCCTTGTCGTGAATGATATTGCCCTTGTATTCGTGTAGTGCCATGGCGATGGCGGCATACACTTCATTGGTTGCTGTTGCCATTTGCTTTGGATTTACA
Organism: uncultured Prevotellaceae bacterium; assembly: GCA_946406585.1. The sequence goes on from CAMJLI010000013.1 coordinate 3,626, forward strand.
TGAATGTGGACAAGCCGCCTTCGTGTGAAGGGGCTTGTCGGTTATGCATTACATAGGTATGTTGCCGTGCTTCTTGGCTGGCAAGCTTTCACGCTTCGTGGCCAGTTGGGCGAGCGCACGACAGATGCGGAAGCGGGTGTTGCGTGGCTCTATCACATCGTCGATATAGCCATACTTGGCTGCCTGGTAAGGATTGGCGAATAGTTCGGAATATTCCTCCTCCTTTTCGACGAGGAATGCCTTGACATCTTCTCCGGCTTCTTTCTTTGCCTTGGCTTCCTTGGCGCAGAGCACTGCCACTGCACCAGAAGCACCCATCACGGCTATCTCGGCATTTGGCCAAGCATAGTTGAGGTCTGTGCGAAGCTGCTTGCAACCCATCACGATGTGGCTGCCACCATAGCTCTTGCGCAAGGTGATGGTAACCTTTGGCACGGTAGCCTCACCGTAGGCGTATAGCAATTGGGCTCCGTGAAGAATGACGGCATTGTATTCTTGGCCGGTGCCTGGGAGGAATCCCGGAACGTCTACCAAGCTGACAATGGGGATGTTGAAGGCGTCGCAGAAACGTACGAAACGGGCACCCTTGCGGCTGGCGTTCACGTCGAGGACACCTGCATAGCACGATGGCTGGTTGGCTACAATGCCCACGCTCTGGCCATTGAAACGGGCAAAGCCCACTATGATGTTCTTGGCAAATTTGGGCTGTACCTCGAAGAACTCGCCATTGTCGGTGATGGCTGCGATTACCTTGTACATGTCGTATGCCATGTTGGGGTCATCGGGCAAAATCTCGTTCAGGCTGTCTTCCTTGCGGTCGATGGGGTCTGTGCATTCGCGACGTGGAGTCTCCTCCATGTTGTTGGAAGGAATGTAGCTCAACAGTGTCTTTATCATTTCCAAAGCCTCTTCCTCTGTGGATGCTGTGAAATGGGTGACACCACTCTTTGTGGAGTGTACGGAGGCACCTCCAAGATGCTCCTGGTCTACATCCTCGCCTGTGACGGTCTTCACCACCTTCGGACCTGTGAGGAACATGTATGAGGTGTTCTCCATCATCAAGGTGAAGTCGGTGAGGGCGGGGGAATAAACTGCACCGCCGGCGCATGGGCCAAATATTCCTGAAATTTGGGGTATCACACCTGATGCCAAGATGTTGCGCTCAAAGATTTCGGCATAGCCTGCCAAAGCATTGATGCCTTCCTGGATGCGGGCACCACCAGAGTCATTGATGCCGATGACTGGGGCTCCCATCTTCATGCCCATGTCCATCACCTTGCATATCTTCTCTGCCATGGTCTCTGAGAGAGAACCACCATTTACTGTGAAGTCTTGTGCAAAGATATATACCAAACGGCCGTCGACGGTACCTGAACCAGCTACTACACCATCGCCAAGGAACTGCTTCTTCTCCATGCCGAAGTTGGTGCAGCGGTGAAGCTTGAACATGTCGAACTCCTCGAAGCTGCCTTCATCCAAAAGCATGTCGATGCGCTCGCGAGCGGTGTATTTGCCGCGGGCATGCTGTTTCTCGATGGCTTTCTCGCCGCCTCCGAGGCGGGCCTGTTCGCGCTTGGCGACAAGGGCTTTAATCTTTTCTAACTGTTTGCTCATTGTTTCTTTTATGTTTGTCTATATGATGACAGTGATTTCTGTTGTGTGTTAGTGCTCGCACAACTCTGTTAGGATGCCACAAGTGGATTTGGGGTGAAGGAATGCGATGTTCAGATTCTCGGCTCCTTTGCGTGGGGCTTTGTCGATGAGGCGAATGCCTTTGGAATCCATTTCTGCCAATGCTTCGGCTACTCCGTCCTCAATGCAGAATGCCACGTGGTGCACGCCTCGGCCTCCCTTGTCTATCCATTTCTGAATGGTGCTTTCGGGTGATGTCGGCTCAAGCAGCTCCAACTTCACCTCTCCACATTTCAGAAAAGCGGTCTTTACCTTTTGGTCAGCTACTTCTTCAATTGCATAGCATTTCAGTCCAAGCACTTCCTCGAAATAAGGCAGGGCTTCCTCAATACTTTGGACACCAATGCCCAAATGTTCAATGTGTGAAATTTTCATATTTGTTAAGTTTAAAGTGAACTATTCTATTTAGTCGGTGCAAAGGTAATCATTTTAATTGTAAGGTGTGTATATTATTCTGATTTTTATTGCTTTTTTATCTGATAATTGGCTTTTTGAGTGGTCGAGAAGGTCGTAAATGCTACTTGTTGTTGTTGGCAAAAAGGCATGACAATCTTGAATTGTATTGTAGCCTGCTTTCTTCTGGCCGTTGGTTTTGCCTGCAGGTTCAAAGTCCATATAAGAAAACCTCCCTGTCATAATGGGTATAACCATTTGCAGAGAGGCGTGAGAGAGTGATAACAAGTCTGGTTGATTATTGTTGATAATCTGGCTTTTGGAGGTCATTGGTCTCTTTCTTCATTAGTTTCAGTTCCACGATGAATGATGCCAGCAACCCCAGACCAATGCCGAATGCTATTACCAACCAGAAGTAGATGCAATTGCTTTCGATGTTCATGAGGTAGTCTGCAAGGGCTCCGACACCCAAGCCAATCAGTATGCACGCAGAGCGCAGGGATGTGTATTTGTTCGGTTTCGCCTCTTGATTCTCTATTAGCGCCCTGGCTGTATCAAGGTCGGTGTGGTTCTCGATGATCAAGCGCCGTAATTCGGTGTCATTCTGCTTCTTTCGTATGTATGCCTGGAAGCTGAAGGTGATGGCTACGATGGGGATGAGCAATGACAAGATGACTGCTGACAATGGTATTAATTCGTCTAACATGGTCGTATTTTTTAATTGATGAATTTATGTTTTTATTCTCTCTATGGTCGGGCGTAAGCCCGCCTTTACAACTTCAGGCCGGTCTTTTGTTGTTGTTCACTATCAAGACCGCCGTGGTTGGATATTATTACACATCGCTGAGTGAAAAATGCTTGATAGCTCTCCATGTGACATACATCATGGTGGCTACTGGGAGCAGCAGGATGGCATAGACAGTTGGATGGTAGTTGAGGATGGAGAATTGTGGGGCGTCCTGCTGGCTGATGGACAGCCACAGCAGTCCGCCAAAAAGCAACAGCAGCAGAGGCAAACCGAAAGCGAAAGCTACAATCCTTGCCCATTGCAGAAGGATGCGTCGGCGAGCGGTGTGTCGAAGCTGCTTCATCACGCAGACGTTGATTTCCTCTATTGTCTGCTGACGATGAAACGACTGGCGTATAAGGTCGTCGAGTTGTTCGTCGTTAAGGTTTTTTTTGATGTCTGGTTCCATATCTTTTTCTTTTGTTTGTCATGTGGATTGTTTCTATATTCGTTCTGAAGTCAACATCTTCCGCAGTTTGTCACGTATGCGATGAAGACGGACAAGTACATTTGATTGCGAGAGTCCTGTAATGCGGGATATCTCATCGGTCTTCACTTGCTGGAAGTAGTGCAATTTGATGATTTGCCGGTCTTGCTCGGGCAGGGTGTCTATGGCTTTTTCCATGCGTTGCAGGCGTTCTTCGTGTTCTGCGTCGTAGTCGTTGGTGGATGATGACGAGGATTGGGCTTTGCCTTTCCGGTCCCTGCGCTCACGCTCCAATTCGTTGAGTGCCAAATGCATGGCGATGGTTGTGAGCCACGGGCCGAGAGAGTCGTTGCGCCAATAGGCAAGCCTTTCGTATGCACGGATGAAGGTCTGTTGCGTCACCTCTTTGGCGAGGTCTTCCCTCCGCACGATGGCTATCGTCTTCGAGAAAACGATTCCCGAATAGCGTTTGACAATCTCAGCAAAGCTTTGTTGGTCGTTATTGTTTAATACATTGTTTGCAAGTTCCCTGTCTGTCATAACTACATATATGACCGAAAACAAAAGGAATTATTACACAAGAAACAAAAAAACAAGGCTTTTTGTTTCTTGTTCTCTTGTTTTTTGTCTTTTGTCTTGTAATGCCTGTAATTGTTGGGGGTAGTTAAAATTCAAACAGTACTCGGAAGTTTAGTTGTCTGCCTGTGAGGTAATTGGGCACGGCATATTGCTGGTTGGTGACGTCGGTTATCCAATAATAAGAATTCACGTTGTTTATCCCGAAGAGGTTTAGGCAGTCCAATCCTATCCAGATGTTGCGTAGGGGATTGAGCTTCTTGTTCTCGTGCTTGTCGTTGTCTAATGCACGGAAGCTCATTCCGATGTCTGCGCGCTTGTATGCCGGGGCACGGAAATTGGAGTTCTCAAGAGCACTGTGTGGGGCTGCAAAGGGGAGGCCGTCTGCATAAGCCAATTTCAGCGACATCTTCCATCTGGTGGTGCTGGGGAAATAGTCGGTGAAGAAGAGGTTGAGCGCATATCGTTGGTCGGTGGGCAATGGCACGCTTTTGCCATTCAATTTCATTTTCGTGTCCATGACAGAAAAACTCACCCACGAGTCGGTGCCAGGTACAAATTCACCATATAGCTTCAGGTCAAGACCCATGGCATGGCCGCTGGCCTCATTCTGACCGTAATACACTACTTTTACGTTGCTTACACTGTAAGGTACAAGGTTGGATAATGCCTTGTAGTAACCTTCGGCACTAAATCGGTAGTTGCGTTCATTCATCTTGAAACGATAGTCGTACGCGGCAATGAAATGGATGGAGAGTTGGCTCTTTATCTTCTTGTTAAGTGTGGCGTATGTGATGCCGTTGGTGGTAGTGGTGTCGCGCAGTTCCTTGAAGAATGGCGCCTGGTAATAAAGTCCTGCGGCAAAACGTAGTGTGACATTATTGTTGAAAGCCGGCACGATGCCAAGGGATATTCGTGGGCTTACCAGACTCTCATGATTGAAGTTCCAATGGGAGAATCTTACACCATAGTTTAATGTGTAGAATGTTGTCTCGTCTGCATTCGAAAATCTATATGTGTCTTGCACGTATGATTCCAGGCGGTTTGCGTCGAGGGTGTTGCGTGCGTCCATGGAGTATATCATGTAAAGGTCGCGGCCAGTATGTGGCATGGTGTATCCTGCCGAGTCGCGCATCTCATACTCCCGGCTATGTTCCTCTACATGTTCTATCTTGTAGGTGATGCCGGCTTGATAGTCGTGCTTGCCAACTTTATGATTAAGAGCCAATTTGAATGTTTCTACATTGGCTTTAAGATAGTTGCGGGTATGGTCCATGTATGTCCCAACACCAAGGTTTTCGCTTGTTTCGGTTTGTGTCAGCCAATACTGCCCTTGGATGTCGTAGCGCTCTTGTTCCTTGGTGTAAAAGGCGGAGGTGATGAATGACAGTGAGGTCTTCTCTGTGAAATGTCGAGTTATGTTCATCATTCCGAAATACGTGCGGAACAGGTCTTTTTCCTTGCCGTCAAAATACACTTTGAAATTCTTCACGTTCTCCATCGTGCCGAAATTGGTTTCCCTGTCTTCCGGGGTGAAGTTGTAATGGTTTTCGGAAATGTTGCCGATGATGTCCACCGTCCATCGCTTGTTGGGGAAATAGCTGAAATAGGTCTGGTAGTCAAGGAAATTTGGATTGTATTCGCCTTTGGTTTCAAGAGTTCCCAAGAGATACCTGTTGGTCTTGTATCGGATGCCGTTGCTCCATGACATCTTCTTTGTGCTGAATCCTAAAAACGCACTGCCGCCAAGGAGGCTGGCTGCCAGGCTTGCCTCGAATTTCTTGGGTCGTTTGTACGTTATGTCAAGGGCCGACGCCATCTTGTCGCCATATTTTGCCTCATAGCCGCCAGTAGAGAAACTGATCTTCTCCACCATGTCGGGATTGATGATGGAAAGGCCTTCCTGCTGTCCACTGCGAACAAGAAATGGACGGTAAACTTCTATGTTGTTTATGTATACGCTGTTCTCGTCAAAACTGCCTCCACGAACATTGTATTGTGATGACAATTCGCTGTGTGTCGATACTCCAGCTTGCGACTGTATCAATTCTTCTACGGCATTGCCAGTGGCAGATGGCATCGTCTTCATGTCTTTGGTGTCGAGCTCCTCGCTTTGTCCTGTTTGTCTGCGTCGCTGCGTAATCACCACCTCGTCCAGTTCGTTGTCGCTGGTGAGATGCACTGTGAGTGTCATCTGGCCCTTGGGCTTGCGTAGAACATGGGTCTTGGCTTGGTAACCTACCATGGAGAATCTTACAGCAACACTGTCGGCTGTCGACAGTTGGATGCTATATTCGCCTCTAAGATTGGTGAATGTGACGTTGCCCTGACTGACAACGGCCACCGTGGCAAATTCAAGAGGATTGTCGCCCTCGTCGCACACCTTGCCGTGCAAGGTGAATGTTTGGGCGTGGATGCTTCCAAAATGGATTATCATCAGAAGCAATATCGCGATTCGTTTCAAATGGACGCTATTCATTATGAATTTTGATCACCTACTTATTAGATTATAACGTCATTTTGCACCTTTTATTGTTTTTGGGTTGAAAAGGCATAAATCCTCTTGTTTTCTTTATTGTTCCGTTGTTTTGAGTTAACTTTGCCAAACAATATTTGTCATTATGGATTTTTATGATTTGATAGCGAACAGAAGAAGTTGTCGCACATTTGAAAAAGAGGAGTTGGAGGGTGACCAGGTGCAGATTATCCTTCGCGCTGCCTTGATGTCTCCTACGTCGCGCAACCAGCGGGCATGGAGGTTCGTGGTGGTGGAGGATAAGGCTGATTTGGAAAAACTTGCCGACATCAAGGAAAGGGGGGCGGAGTTTGTGAAGGACGCTGCCCTAGCTGTCGTGGTGACAGGATGCCCTGACGACAATGACTGTTGGGTGGAGGATGGCAGTCTGGCCGCTTTCTCCATGCAACTGCAAGCAGAGGACTTGGGCTTGGCTTCTTGTTGGGTGCAGGTGCGTGGGCGGAGATTGAGCGATGGCACGCTCTCTGCTGATGTGGTGAGGGGCATCCTTGACATTCCAGAGAGTCAGGATGTGTTGTGTGTCATTGCCTTTGGGAGAAGGCAAACAAAGAAGCCGCCTCATGAGGAAGACGACTTGAAATGGGAAAATGTTTGCCTCGGCAAATTCAATCCATGACAGTTCATGCTGTCCCTGTCATTATGGTGGAATAATAGGCACTGCGGACAAATCCGAGGCACTTTTTTTGAAGTCTTTTTCGGATTTGTCCGCAGTTGTTAGCTGACGGTTATGTTGTTGTTTACAAAGTCAATCCAAGGTAAACCATCAAGCCGTTCATCAAGATCCAGAATATTGCAAACGGCATGGTCTTGCGCATGATGTCACCATCCTGGCCTTCCATGTCGCAAGCCGCGGTGGCAATGGCAATACTCTGAGGCGAAAGCAGCTTTCCTCCCTCCGAACCAGCACAGTTGGCTGCGGCCAGCCAGTTGGTTTCATTGCCGGGAACACCGAAGAAAGTGGAATCGTGTATCAATCCCAAGTCGCTGGCGGCTGTGGCTTGCAACTTGCCAAAGAGGATGTTTGCATTGGTGGCACTGCCTGTAACAAATGTGCCGATTGAACCGATGAGTGGTGCAAAGAAGGGGAAGAATGTGCCTGTAAGTGCTACAAGACCCTTGGCAATGTCATTGGTCATGCCAGTGTTGTTCATCAGCATTGCCATGGCTACAAGGCAGCATATTGTGACGGCTGTCTTCTGGAGATTGATGGTGGTCTTGCAAAGAAGCTTCATCAAGCTGCCGAAACTCATGCCTTGAATCAAACCACCTATTGTGGCACCAAGGAAAATCATCAGACCGGCATTGGAGAGCCATCCGAACTTGAATGTGTTGCCAATGACAGGAAGGTCGAACTTGGTTACCAATGTCTCATTGAGCAGTTGGTTTACTGGAGGAACAATCTTGCTTGAGATGAGGATGAAGAATATGATTAGTCCATATACGCTCCATGCCTTCAATGTCTTTGAAGTGCCAAACTTCTTCTTCTCAACAATTTTCACTTCGTCGGATGGGTCTTCGTCGCGGATGAACAGTTTGTTGTATATCAACATGGCGATGATGGCTGCCACACTACCCAGAATGGCGGGCGTTTCCGGACCAATGAAGTGGGCGCAGCAGAACTGCACTATGATGGAGAAGGTGCCAACAAACAAGGCAAGGGATATGTTCTTCACAATCTTGGTGCGGTCGGTCATCATCAAAATGAGGAATGGAGTGATGAAGAACATCAACGACAACTGAACGATGATGAATGTGGCTACCTCGCAGAGCATCTCAGGTGATGCCACACCTTCGGCTGCCACCTGGTTGGCAAGTGTGGTGGCTGGAAGACCTACGGCACCAAAGCCTACGGCTACAGTATTGGCGATAAGACAGATTACAGCGGAGAACATAGGTTTGAAACCCAAGCCAATGAGGATGGCTGCAGGGATGGCAACTGCCGTGCCAAAACCTGCCATTCCCTCGAGCACTCCACCAAGACCCCATGTCAAGAGGAGTACCAGAAGGCCCTTGTCGGATGTCATTTGGATGAATTGTGTCTTGATGGTTTCAATTTCTTTTGTCTCACAAAGAATGTTGTAACTGTAGATGGCACAGATGATGATCAGGATGATGGGGAAACAGGCTTTTAGCAAGCCTTCTATTACCGACCACAGCGTGATGCCATAGATGGAGGTGTCGGCAAATTTTTCTGGTATGATGCCCATGGCAGGAGCGGCAAACAATGCCAGGACAATGGTTACTATGAGTGTTACTATGGCACTCTTGTAGCCAGACACTTTGAAGCCCATCATCAATACAATGAGTAGGACAATTGGAATAACGGAAATTAAAGCTGACATAAATTTAAGGTTAGATTGTTTGTGGATTTTGCGTCAAAATTAAGAAAAATAAACGAGATGGCAATCTTTTGCCCATTTTTTTTTCATAAATCATGCCATTATTAGATGATTAAGGGCAAAAAACGGCCATCTTCCTATCCTTTGTTACTTTCTTGATGCTCTTCTTGCATTTTCACTCTCTTTTCCCCGACAGATAATCTTCGTAGCTTTGGCGCTTTACATCCTCTTCTATTTCGCTAATGGAGCGATGGGGATTGGAGAGGGATTTCACATATACGCAAATTGCAAAAACCGCTATTGTTATTATCAGGCAAACCAGCCAGCGAAGCAGTTCGTTGTTTATCGGGATGCTTTGGATGCAAATGATTCCTGTTGCCACTGGGATGCCAAACAAGAGCCAGTCTGCACCACTGCTCATGGTGTAGGTGCCCACGGCGTCACGATATTCTTTGTTCTCATTCAGCAAGCGCTGCTTGTTGACTGACCACCATTCTTCAAAACCTTTGTCTTCTGTTTTCATGTCTTGTCATATTTTTATTAGGTCGCTCATCACATTGTCGCTAACCATTATGCCGTCGAGTGTCAGATGCAGCATGCCTGATTCCATTACTAGCAAACCGCTGTCTATATGGCGTTTTGCGTTCCGCAGCAAGTAGTTCCTGGCTTCCATGCCATGTTCTCTTTCCAAGTTTTCCAAGCTTATGCCTTCGTGAGTGCGAAGGGCCGTGGTTATCAAGTCGTTATAGTGGTCTGTCGCACTTAGTGTCTCTTGTTCATAAGCTGTCTCTCCTTGTTCTATAGTTTCCATGTATTTGTTTATGTCGGCTACGTTGCTTTGGCGGGAGACGATGTCGTAGGAACAGGCAGCAGCTCCAAGGCCAATGTATGGCGTGCCATTCCAGTAGCTGCTGTTGTGGCGTGATTCATATCCTTCTAATGCAAAATTGCTAATTTCGTAATGCCTGTATCCAGATGATTCCAAATGGTCGACAAGTGTTTTATACATTATAATATATAGCTCTTCGTCTATTTCGCATACTTCCCCCCTCCTTAGCATTTCATGCAACGGGGTGCCTTCTTCGTACATCAGACTATATGCCGATATGTGCTCCACATTCAGAGAAAGGGCAGATTCAATATCCGACTCCCATTCGGAAACAGTTTCGCCGGGAAAGCCAAACATCAGGTCGATGCTTATGTTTTGGATGCCTGCTTTGCGCAATATGTCTACTGCTTGAACGGCCTGTGATGATGTGTGCCGACGACGAAGGAAACGAAGACGCTTGTCTGAAAAGGTCTGCACTCCCATGCTCACCCTGTTTATGGGAAGCGACGACAGCACTTCGGCATATTCTTTGGTAATGTCATCGGGATTGCACTCCATGGTCACCTCGATGCCGGCAGGCAGTGGAGGGTAGTGCTTTGATATGCCGGTGAATATTTGAGTTAGTTGCAACGGGGTTAGTTGGGATGGGGTGCCGCCGCCAATATATATTGTTGAAAGAGCGGGGTGGGGGCGCAGGGACATTTCACGGCAAAGTGCATCCACATAACGTTGTCTTTTATTCAGCAACGTAGTGGAATAAAAGCCGCAATATATGCACCTGCTCTCGCAAAATGGAATATGTATATACAAGCCCGACATACCTGTGACAAAGGTAATGTAATTTTCTGATTATATGGGATAAAATCATAAAATGTATTTAAAGAAATGTGTTTTTTTATGAATTATTTTGTGGTTTGTCATAAAATGAGTACCTTAGTCGCTCAATTTGAAATATGACAAATTTCACTTTAAATCTATAATTAAAATTTATGAAAGTCTATCAGACAAACGAAATCAAGAACATCGCGCTCATTGGCAGTGCGGGAAGCGGCAAGACTACTCTTGCCGAAGCCATGCTTTTCGAGGCTGGAATCATCAAACGTCGTGGTACCGTTGAAGGAAAGAACACCGTAAGCGACTATTTCCCAGTGGAACAGGAATATGGGTATTCTGTATTCCCAACAGTTTTCCAGTTGGAATGGAACAACAAGAAACTTAACTTCATCGACTGTCCAGGTTCGGATGACTTCGTGGGTGGTGCCATCACTGCCTTGAATGTTACCGACCAGGCCGTAATAGTTGTCAATGGACAATACGGACCAGAGGTGGGTACAATGAATTCTTTCAGGGTTACTGAGAAAATTGGAAAGCCTGTAATCTTCCTCATCAACCAACTTGACCGCGAGCATTGCGATTTCGACAGCGTAATGAACAACATGCGTGAAACTTTCGGAAGCAAGTGCGTGGAAGTGCAATATCCTATCGCTACTGGTGTGGGATTCAATGCTGTCATCGATGTGCTCCTCATGAAAAAGTATTCTTGGAAACCTGAAGGTGGCGCTCCAATCATCGAGGACATCCCAGCCGAGGAAATGGACAAGGCTGAAGAGTTGCATGCTGCTCTCATCGAAGCTGCCGCAGAGAATGATGAAGCCTTGATGGAGAAATTCTTCGAAGAGGAGAACCTCACAGAAGATGAAATTCGTGAAGGTATCCGCAAGGGACTGATCTCTCGTTCCATGTATCCAGTGTTCTGTGTCTGCGCAGGAAAAGACATGGGTGTAAGACGCCTGATGGAGTTCCTCGGAAATGTTGTGCCATTCCCAGATGAAATGCCTAAAGTGGCTGATGTCAATGGCAATGAAATTGCTGTGGACAGCAACGGACCAGAGAGCCTGTTCTTCTTCAAGACGGGTATGGAGCCTCATATCGGCGAGGTGAGCTACTTCAAGGTGATGAGTGGTACTGTGAAACCCGGCGACGACCTCAACAATGCCGACCGCGGCTCAAAGGAGCGCATGGGACAAATCTTCGCATGTGCCGGTGCCAACCGCGTCGCTGTGGATGAGCTGAAGGCTGGCGACATGGGATGTACCGTGAAGCTCAAGGATGTGAAGACTGGCAACACTCTCAACGCCAAGGATGTGGACATCCGTTTCAATTTCATCAAATATCCTAATTCCAAGTATTCTCGTGCCATCAAGGCCGCCAGCGAAAGCGATACCGAGAAGTTGATGGCTGCTGTGCTCAAGATGAGACAAGAAGACCCAACATGGGTGGTGGAGCAAAGCAAGGAACTAAAACAGACCATCATTCACGGTCAGGGTGAATTCCACCTCCGCACTCTCAAATGGCGTCTGGAGAACAACGAGAAGATTCCTGTGGTATACGAGGAGCCCAAGATTCCTTATCGTGAGACCATCACCAAGGTCAATCGCGCTGATTACAGACATAAGAAACAGTCGGGTGGTGCTGGACAGTTTGGTGAAGTTCACCTCATCGTGGAACCTTATACCGACGGAATGCCTGACCCAACAGTTTATAAGTTTGGTGGACAGGAGTTCAAGATGAACATCAAGAGCCGTGAAGAGATTGACCTGGAATGGGGTGGAAAACTCGTGTTCCTCAACTCTGTCGTCGGTGGTGCTATCGATACGAGGTTCATGCCAGCCATCTTGAAGGGTGTCATGGAAAGAATGGAGCAAGGACCACTCACCGGTAGCTACGCTCGTGACGTGCGCGTCATCGTCTATGATGGAAAAATGCACCCGGTGGATTCCAATGAACTTTCGTTCATGCTCGCTGCACGTAACGCTTTCTCAAAGGCTTTCAAAGATGCAGGACCAAAGGTGCTCGAACCTATTTATGATCTTGAGGTGCTCGTGCCTGCTGACTACATGGGCGATGTGATGGGCGACCTGCAAGGACGTAGGGCCATCATCATGGGTATGGATAGCGAAGCTGGTTATCAGAAGCTTAATGCCAAGATTCCTCTTAAGGAATTGGCCAACTACAGCATCGCTCTCAGCTCACTCACTGGTGGACGTGCATCCTTCACCACTTCGTTCTCAAGCTACGAACTGGTGCCAAACGACATCCAGCAGGCTCTCATCAAGCAGCATGAGGCTGAATTGGCAGAAGAAGATTAATAATGCCATAATTAATCCTTTTTTAGAAAACGTCCGTCCGCTACAGGATGGACGTTTTCCGTTGTTCATATTGCATTTTGCTTGTTGCTGAACAACGAAAAACCGACCCGCATGGAAAAAAGTGAATAAAAAAACTTGCCGTTTGCAATATAATCGTTATATTTGCAGAATCTAATATGAAAACACTATACCAATAAAATATAATACATGAAAATCGGTTTGTTTATTCCTTGTTATGTTGATGCCGTCTATCCACAGGTCGGTGTCGCTACATATAGGCTCCTCAAGCACCTTGGGGTGGATGTGACATATCCACTCAACCAGACGTGCTGCGGACAGCCTATGGCTAATGCGGGCTTTGAGAAGATGGCCGTGCCACTGGCGCAGAAATTCGAGGACATGTTCAGCGAGTTTGATTATGTGGTGGCCCCTTCTGTCAGTTGCACGGCTTTCGTGAAAATCAACTATCCCCGATTGCTCGAAGGCAAAACCAAGTGCCAGACCGCTGAGAAAGCTTTGGATGTCATCGCATTCCTGCATGATGTCTTGAACGTTAAAAGTCTGCCTGGAGAATTCCCACACAAAGTCAGCCTGCACAACTCATGCCACGGAGTGAGAGAACTTGGACTGAGTTCTCCCAGTGAGATGAATGTGAAGGAGTTCAACAAAATCAGGGACTTGCTACAATTAAAAAAGGGAATCACTGTCGTGGAACCAGAACGTAAGGATGAATGCTGCGGATTCGGAGGCATGTTCTCTGTAGAAGAGACGGCTGTCTCTGCTCAGATGGGTGCCGAGAAGGTGAAGCGGCATATTGACACCGGAGCCGAATATGTCACCGGCCCCGACTGCTCGTGCCTCATGCACATGGCGGGCGTTGCCCAAAAACGTAATTTGGGGATTAAGTTTATTCATGCAGTAGAAATTTTAGCAGCAGGACTATGAGCACACCACATTCCAAAGCAGCAAAAAAGTTCCTCGAAAATCAAAAATATGCAACCTGGCATGATGCCACTTTCTGGTCGGTAAGAACCAAAAGGGACAACATGGCTCTCGGGCTTGATGAATGGGAACAATTGAGAGAAAAAGCATCGCTTATCAAAAAGCACACCATCTCGCATCTGGATGAATACCTTGACCAGTTCGCCAACAATGCAGAGAAAAATGGCTGTATCGTACACTGGGCAAAGGATGCGGCAGAATTCAACAACATCGTGCTGGGAATCCTAAAGGAGCACAATGTAAAGAAAATAGTGAAAAGCAAAAGCATGCTCACCGAGGAATGCGAGATGAATCCTTTCCTTGAGAGTAACGGCATCGAGGTGGTGGAGACCGACCTCGGAGAACGCATCATACAGCTTAAAGGACAAAAACCCAGCCATATCGTAATGCCCGCCATCCACCTCAACCATGATGATGTGGGCGAACTCTTCGAGGAAAAACTGGGCACCGAACCAGGCAACCACGACCCTACGTACCTCACGTATATGGCTCGACTAAGTCTGCGCAATGAATTCCTCACAGCCGACGCAGGCATGACCGGTGCAAATTTCGGCATCGCCGAGACTGGCGACATCGTGGTGTGTACCAACGAAGGAAATGCCGACATGAGCACTTCATGCCCCAAATTGCACATCGCTGCAATCGGACTGGAAAAGGTGATCCCCAACTATGACTGTCTCGCGGTGTTCCAAAGGATGCTTTGCCGGGCTGGTACGGGTCAGCCTACAACCACTTACACAAGCCACTTCAGAAAGGCAAGACCCACAGCTCAAAAAATGCACATCGTTCTTGTGGATAATGGAAGAAGCGACTGGGTGGCCAACCCACAGCATTGGGAGACCCTAAAATGCATACGATGTGGGTCGTGCATGAACACTTGCCCCGTATATAGAAGAAGTGGAGGATATTCTTATTCTTATTTCATTCCCGGGCCGGTGGGCATCAACCTCGGCATGCTGAGAGACGCGAAGAAGCATAGCGGAAATGTCTCTGCCTGCACTCTTTGCCTGAGTTGCCAGACGGTTTGTCCTGTAAAAGTTGACTTGGGAGACCAAGTCTACAAGTGGAGACAGCAGCTTGACGATTTTGGCACTGCCAATCCAGAGAAAAAGCGGATGTGCAAAGGCATGAAGATGCTTTTTGGGAGCAGCACCATGTACAACACCGCCATGAAATTTGCACCAATGGCTAATTGGGTGCCTTCTTTCCTTATGGAATGTAGTATCAATCCTTGGGCTGAAGGGCACAAGATGATGTCTTTCCCACGCTATTCTTTCCAAGAGTTGTTTAGAAAAGGCAAGGTGTAAAATCGAAAAATTCATTGCTATGAGTAACAAAGAAGAAATACTGTCGAAATACAGGAAAAATGTCAGGGAAAAGTTCGAAATGCCAAGTCTCGACGACATAAAGGGCATCACTTACCCCTCACCACTTGTGCAGTTCATTTCCATGACCGAAAACGTCGGGGGAAAGGTGATAGAACTTGGGCAAGGGCAAGACATCAACATGTTGATAAAGGAACTTTATCCTGATGCTAAAGAGATTGCAAGCAACCTGCCGGAAATAACCATCGCAACGAGAAATCCTGATACCATAGGGTCGCCACAAGCCCTTAATGGTACTGATGTCGGAGTAGTGAAAGGTGTGTTTGGCGTGGCTGAGAATGCATGTGTCTGGATTCCTCAAACCATGGAGGAAAAGGCTGTTTGCTTCATCTCCGAAAATCTTGTCATTCTCTTGAAAAAGACGGAAATCGTAAACAACATGCACGAGGCTTACAAGCGCATCACCTTCAACGATTATGGATATGGCACTTTCATTAGTGGACCTTCCAAGACGGCTGACATCGCTCAGGTGCTTGTAATGGGAGCCCAAGCAGCAAGGAGCGCTACTGTCATTCTCATCTGAAACAATATTGACTTAATTATGTGGGTGTGCCAAATGGTTGTTTTGGCACACCCCTTTTCATGTTATACAATTCATTCCTTCACTCCGAAAATAGTTTTTTCTCTTCTGCCTATTGCCTGAATGAAGAGAATGGTGTATCTTTGTGCTGTTTATGAAGTGTTTGTATAATGCACGTCATGACAGTAATAACTAAATGTAAATCATACTATAACAAATCTAAATCGTACTAAAACAATGGAGAAGTTGTTTTCACTCATGTTGATGCTGTTCTGCGCCACCATGGTTCAGGCGGGTGATGTCTTGACAGAGAATTTTGAAACGGGTCTGCCCTCGTCGGCTTCCTCGTCAGAGACACAAGCGTCACTGGCGTCGGGCACATGGCTCATCAAGGGTGTCTATGCAAAAAGCGACAATGGAAGCAAAAGGGCCACCATGGGCAGCAATGCCTATCTCGTCACACCCGTCCTCGAGCAGCCAGGCCGCGTCACATTCAAACACCGAGCCTCAGGCAGTGGCAAAAAACTGAAAGTGGAGAAGTCTGTTGACGGAGGTGCCACCTGGACGGAACTGGGAACGGCAACGGTGTCGTCGTCGACACCATATGGCAGCAGCTCTTTTAAAACCAATTGCGTAGAGGAGGATGCCGAGGTCAGGATTCGCTTTACCTGCCTCAGCGGCACAATCTATCTGGACGACATGGAGATCACCCTCCATGCCGCTGGCGGTACGCCTGTGGAGCCAGATGATTCCACCTATGTCACGGTGGGTGTGCCAGTGCCTACAAAACCGTTCCCCGCAGCATTGCACACTTATTACATCTCGCCTGATGGCAGCGACACAGCCGGCGACGGCACGTTGGAGAAGCCATGGTATAACCTGCAGTATGCTGTGGACAAGGCGGTGGCGGGCGACCATATCGTGTGCCGGGGTGGAACGTACAAACCCACGATGAAAAAGGATGGCAAGAAATACACCGTGCGCATCAGCTCTTCTGGCACGGCTGACGCTCCCATCATCATCAGAAGTCATGAGGATGAAAAGCCGGTCTTTGACTTTGTACAGCAGCTGGCAGACCAAAGCATTGGCGACAGGGGCATGCTCATCACTGGCAACTATTGGTGGCTTTTCGGCCTGCACATCACACATGCTGCTGACAACGGCATCAAACTTGAAGGGTCGCACAACAGGATTGAACGCTGCGAGTTTTCCTATAACCTTGATACAGGTCTTCAGTTGGGCTTCGGACACAAATTCAGCGACACCTTCCCCAACTTGAGTGAAAACGACGGCTCCTATTGCGCCTACAACGACGTGATAGACTGCGACTCACACCACAACTGCGATTATGACACCAACTATGGCTCAGATGCCGACGGCTTTGCCTGCAAGATGCACAATGGCAAGGGCAACCGATTCATACGTTGCCGCGCATGGCACAACAGCGATGACGCATGGGACCTTTATGAGACCGACTACGATGTCGTGCTGGCTGAGTGCTGGGCATGGGATTCGGGAAAGGCAGAAGACCATCTGTGGGTAAAGGACTACATCAACAAGAGTGGGTCGATGTCGTTTTCGGGCAATGGAAACGGCATCAAACTAGGCGGGAATGGAACTGGCGGCTCGTCCAAGGGCATCCATTATGCTTATAATTGTGTGGCTTTCAACTGCAATGCTGGCAGTAGTGTGAAGGGCTTCGACTGCAACAATCACAAGGGTGGACACGTGCTCGTCGGATGTCTGGCATTCAACAACAGCTATGACTTCATGTTCGAGTCGGGCGGTTCCAACGCCAACACCAAGTTCTATAACAACATCTGTCTTGGCAAGCAGGAGATTTGCGTGGGCGATGACGATTACAATGCCATCTCCGCGCCCATGTCGAAAAATGGATGGACCAACCATTTGGTGACGGGCATTGGTGCTGACGACTTTGTCTCGCTAGATGAGGATGACGCGCTCATGCCAAGGGCTGTTGACGGTTCGTTGCCACGGCGTTTCGCACGCCTTGCAGCCGACAGCAAGATGGTGGATGCCGGTGATGCAAGTCATGACATCCCCGAAAGCTTGCTTGCCGACTTCCCCTTCCTCAGGCGCACCATCTCCGGACTTCAGCGTGACATGGGTCCCTATGAGCGGCCCAGTACCACTGGTGCAGTGTCTAACATCAACAGGGAAGATCCTGAGGCAGCCCTTCCCAGAAAATATCTCCACAATGGCCTGTTGATGATTGAGAAAAATGGAAGGAGATATAATGCCGTAGGACAGGAATTTTGATGGAGTGATATCTTCAGGTTCGTCATCCTGACTGTCATTGCCATCGCTCTCGCTGATGCCATATTTCGGCAAACAGCTTTACTGATATGTATTCCATCCTATCGGCAAGTTTTGATTGAATTTGACCAAAGATACGTATTCTTGCCGATAACGGCAAATTTTTCTTCGATTTTTCGATTTTTGAATGCTGTTTGCCGTTACAATATTATTCAATTCATTCGACATCTTCCAAATGGCTGTTGAACTTTTCTAAAAGGGTGTGAATTTATGGTAGAAGTCACTAAAGCACCGATCCAGAATCTGGTATCTAAATTGGGCATTCTTGTTAATAGGCAAAAGCAAAAAAGTTATTCTCGTTATTACCTGTCTTCCATTTAACTTGTTACTCGAATTGATTGGGCCGCATATTGCTATTTTGTAAAACGAATTTGGAGGTTTAATTTGATATAGACCTCACCATCTTCGCCACGATACAATGAGCCAAAATGATAGCGGCTCCGACTTGCCCTTTCAAACCGGGTATTATAGTAGAGATAGTCTTCCACGTCGTTACGATTGTAGAAGTGATAACATACCCAATGCCAAATATCAGATGTTTTTACTGAAAAACAGCAGCAATATACTTTATGTGACTGTTTAATCGATGCAAAGATAAAGGCAGGTTGTTCCAAAACGTGGGACAAGTTGGAATGTTTTGTTTTCCATTCAAAATATACAACACAATTGGTATCATAATTAGTCCCCGATTATGCTATGAAAGGCGGAAACCCCGATAAATTCAAGGTCTCCGCCTTTTCTTTTTCCCTATTTTCCCGACATTTTCCCGCCAACCGACAAAAACAGATTTATGAATCAAATTCTCCGTTCCCGTGATTCCAATAGGAAATTGAAAAACGTATCAAATTCCCCGTCCCCGTGATATGTTTCTCTTTCTCTATAGTTCCGCCATTTTCCCGCTAAACGGCAAAAACAGGATTTATGAATCAAATTCTCCGTCCACTCCGGATTTTGGGATGTTCTACAAATGATTTTTGTCATAAAGATCTTCCAGTTTGGGACCTAACTCATCTATTTCTTTTAAAATAGCAA
>CAMJLI010000014.1 GCA_946406585.1 uncultured Prevotellaceae bacterium
GGTGCAAGGAGAATTCCTATACTCCTTCATTCCTTTGATAATAAGAATGGCAATTGCGTTAATCTTCCCAAAACCCTTTGGCATGTTAAATAATCTACCTACCTTTGCCACCGATTAATTAGCATACTTACACTTATGAAACAATTTTTCACTTTCATTTCCGCACTGGTTGCAGCCATGTCTGTCCATGCAGCAGTAATCACCGTTACCGTGGACAGCACTCGCTATCAGACGATAACAGGATTTGGTGCAGCCGCCTGCGATGGTGCGATGTGCCCTTTTGGCAACGACACTCAACCAGTAAAGCTGCTCTACGGACCAACGTCAAAAATTGGACTCAACATCATGCGCATGGAGATATCTCCAAACTTCATAGGCGACATCGTGGTACCAGAGTGGAACAACTGGGACTCTCCCTATGACTGGAAAGGCTCCTTGCCATCTGCCAAGATTGTCAAGCAACGTGGCGGCATTGTCTTCGGCACTCCATGGTCACCTCCAGGCGAATACAAGACCAATGGCTCGGCTCAGGGTGGCAACAGCGACTCCCAAGGCAAGATACGCGCCGAACTGCGACAGGACTGTTATGAAAAGTTTTTCCCATGGCTGAACACATTCTTGGACTACATGAAGAAGAATGGCGTCAACGTTGACGCCGTGTCCATCCAGAACGAGCCCGACTGGTGGGTGGACTATTCAGGATGCCTCTATACACCACAACAGCAACTCAAACTGGTAAAAAACTATGCCCACATGCTCGACAGGGAGAAATACAATGGTGTGCGGCTCATCAGTGCCGAACCTCTTGGCTTCGACCCCAACTATTCCAACCTGCTCCTGCGAGACGAAGTGGCACGCAACCAAATTGACATTATCGCCGGGCATCTCTATGGCCATCCACCTCTTGGCAACATGAAGAGCGCTTCCGTCCTGGCTTCCAAGTACGGCAAGGAAGTGTGGATGACAGAGCACTCCGTCACCGACAACATCGACCACCTGCCCAACTGGCACGAGCAACTGATCTTTGCCGAAGAGCTGAATGAATGCATGCTGGCTGGCTGCACGGGTTACATCTATTGGTACATGCGCGCCCATTGGGCCTTTGTCGGCACGGGTGAGGCGAAGTACAATCCCGGAAACACGAAAAACACGTTGCTGCCTCGTGCCTACGTCATGTCCCACTTTTCCAAGCATGTCACCGGCTCCACCCGTCTGGGAACCACTGCCAGTGTCACCACCGGCACCAACTCGGCTTTTGAGACTTCCGCATACATCAAGGGCGACTCTCTCATCGTCATGGCAATAGACACCACAAAGAATGCCCACGACCTGAAGCTCAAGCTGCCATTCAAAGTGAAGAGCGGCACGCACCTGCTGTCCACTGCCAACAACTCCCTACTGCAG
Source organism: uncultured Prevotellaceae bacterium (assembly GCA_946406585.1). Next base: position 1,405 of record CAMJLI010000014.1, read on the forward strand.
GAAACACCCATCGAAATCAACGAGCCTGTGGGGGAACTGATTGTTCCACTGCCTGCGCGCAGCCTAAACACATACATCTTCATGATTGACCAAGGCAGTGCCGCCATCAGAGACATGGGACAAACGGACAACAAAGGCCCGAAGACATATTACGACCTGAGTGGCCGTCGACTGACCATGCCACGAGGACTGTGTATCGAAAGGAGTTCCGACGGTTCTTCCCGAAAGGTCTTCATCGACAATTAGTCCTCACCGGACAGCACCCCACTTGCACCGTTTGCCGTTCTCGGCAGCAACCCTTTGCTACAATATGGACGAGAAAGAATCATACTTGCAGTTCCTGCGATATAGCTTGGATGAAACAGCCCCCATTCCATCTGACATTGCTCAGATGGATTGGGAAAAGCTGTATTTGTTTGCACGCAACCAAACCGTGGAGTCCACTTATTGGCAAGGCATCGAACGCCTGGACCGCCAGGGCATAGTGAAGCTGTCGGAAACAGCAGTACTCACCTGGATGGCCAGAGTGAAGAAAGTGGAAAAGAAGAACCGCACTGCATACAAGAAAGTGGGCTGGGTGTGGAACAACTTCAAGCGCGAAGGTTTCCGCTCTTGTGTCCTGAAGGGCCAAGGCAACGCCCTGCTCTACCCCACCCCCTTCTTGCGCACATCCGGCGACATCGACATATGGGTGGAAGGTGGCGACAAGAAAGTCATTGCATACATCGACTCCATCATGCCGGGACGCAAGCGTTCATATCACCACATAGAATTCATAAAGACCGGGGACTATCCCATAGAGGTGCACTATCGCCCATCGTGGATGAGCAACCCCATCCACAACAAGCGTCTTCAGGCATGGTTTGAAAGCCACTCAGACCATTGCTTCTCACATTTCAACGAAGAATGGGGTTTCTGCTCACCCACCTATGAATTCAACACCATCTACCTGTTGTCACACCTCTTCAACCATCTGTTGAGAGAAGGCGTGGGACTACGTCACATCGTGGACTATTACCACCTTCTTAACACATACCCCGATGGTGAAAGAAAGCCTACGGAAAAAGAGATCAGCTCACTTGGCATGCACAAGATTTGCTCAGGCCTGATGTGGGTGCTCCACGATGTGTTGGGCCTGAAAGAAGAGAAGTTGCTATGCAAGCCTGACCGGCGCATCGGCAAGTTGCTTCTCAACGAGATTCTTACCGGCGGCAATTTCGGGAAATACGACAATAGAGCCTTTGGAGGAGTGTCTTCCAATTCATTCCAGCACAACGTGAAAGTGTCTTGGCGCGACCTCCATTTGTTGCGCTATTTCCCATCGGAATGCCTTTTCGAGCCGTATTACCGCCTGTGGCATTATTTCTGGCGTCTTCGCCACAAGCCAAAAGTCACTCCAGAGTCAGCAACCCGGCATTCCGAAGGCCATTGAGAAATGCTGAAGCCTCCATCCGCTTCTTCCCTGCCATCTGAAGAGTGTCGATGCGCAAGGCGCCATCCATTGTCGCAACAAACAACTTGCCGCCATCTGCCACCAAAGCGCCATTGTTCAAGCCATCGAAAAGCTTGTCCACCTTCGTTGTCTTGAATATCTTCAACACCTGCGGCTCGCCGCCATTCTCTGTCCTCATGGTGGTCCAAGCTCCGGGATAAGGACTCAGGCCACGTACGAAGTCATATATTCTCTTGGCTGGCAAGTTCCAGTCTATGCGGCAAGTGTCCTTGAAAATCTTGGGGGCGGGATGCAGTGTCTGCCCATCCATGAGCTCTTCCTGCGGGATGGCCTCCACATGTCCATCACCCTCCACGATGCGCTCTATGGTCTCCAACGCCACCTCAGCACCGAGATGCATCAAGCCATTGTAAACATATTCCACGTCAGCATCGTCGGGGATGTCGAAAGTACGTTTCATGATGACCCTGCCCGTGTCTATGTCATGGTCGAGGAAGAACGTGGTGACCCCTGTCGTTGTCTCGCCGTTTATCACCGCCCAGTTGATGGGAGCCGCCCCCCTGTATTGCGGCAACAATGCGGCATGAACGTTGAACGTACCCAGTCGGGGCATGCCCCACACCACTTCCGGCAACATCCTGAAAGCCACCACGACCTGCAAGTCGGCATTGAAGCCACGCAACTGTTGTACAAACTCCGGGTCTTTCATCTTTTCGGGCTGCAACACGGGAATTCCCTTTTCCAATGCATATTTCTTCACTTCCGACGGTTGCAGCACGCTTCCATGGCGCCCCACGGGCTTGTCGGGCTGGGTGACGACAGCCACCACATCATACCCATTCTCAACGAGAGCTTTCAAGGAGGCAACGGCAAATTCAGGCGTGCCCATGAATATTATCTTCAAATCTTCTTTGGTCATAATAGGCAATTTAAAATTATTCAGCCGACATGTCGGCCACCATCTTGCGATACATTGCATACATCCTTGTGCGACTGATATACCCAATGAGATGATTGTCGGTATCTGTGACAGGAAGTACGGCTGCATCTGTTTCATCAAACACCCTCATCACATCCTCCATGGGGTCGTTGACTCCAAGCGTCCCCTTGGGATGCGACATTATCTGCGCCACGGTGAAATGGCTGTATAGTTCGGTGCGGAACATCACATTTCGTATTTTGGTGAGGTCCACCTCCCCCAGCAAGGTGCCGCCTTGGTCGAGCACGGGCAGGAAGCTTGTGGAACTCATGCTTATGACGTTTACCAATTTTCCAAGCTTCATTTCCGGGTCTACAGCAGTGAAATTCCTGTCAATGATGCTCTCCATGCTCATGAGAGTCAGCACAGCCTTGTCGGTGTGGTGTGTTATCAACTTGCCTTCCCTTGCCAGTCGCATGCCATAGATGCTGTGTGGCTCGAAGATGTAAATGGTGAGATAGGCGCAGATGCTGACAATCATCAGCGGAATGAACATGGAATAGCCTCCTGTTATCTCAGCAATGAGGAAAATGCCGGTGAGAGGTGCGTGCATCACACCTGCCATCACACCTGCCATTCCCAAGAGAGCAAAGTTCTTCTCTGGCAGGTAGACACTGATGCGGTTTTCATTCCACAAGTGTGAGAAAAAGAATCCTGCAAAAGCCCCGATGAACAGCGAGGGGGCGAAGGTACCACCACATCCTCCACCTCCATTTGTTGCGGAGGTGGCAAGCACCTTGGTGGCAAGCACCAGTCCGATGTAAATCATGAGCCAGTCGCCCTGCCCATAAAACAGGGAGTTGTTAAGGATTGTGTTCCAGTCCGCCTCTGTCTTGCCATTTATGAGGATGTTGATGCTTGCATAGCCCTCTCCATAAAGCGAGGGGAAGAGGAAAATCAGTCCGCTAAGCATCACCCCTCCAAGTGCGAGCTTCAGGTAATACTTGTTGCCCAACTTGGCGAACACTTTCTCGCAGGCTGTCATGAGCCTGATGAAATAAAGGCTCACCAGTCCGCAGAAGATGCCAAGCAATATGGTGGCAGGCACCCTTTCCACCTGCCATGGTGAGTCGAGGGTGAAATGGAACAAGGAGTCGCTCCCCACGAAGATGTAAGTGAAGCACGTGGCTGTCACACTCGCGATGAGAATCGGCATGAGTGATGCCATTGTCAGGTCCACCATCAACACCTCTATGGTGAACACCAGCCCCGCCATGGGAGCCTTGAAGATGCCGGCGATGGCAGCAGAAGCCCCACACCCCACCAAGAGCATCATGGTCTTGTTGTCGAGCCGGAACACCTGCCCCAGGTTGCTTCCGATAGCCGAGCCGGTGAGTACGATAGGTGCCTCAGCACCCACACTGCCACCAAAGCCGATGGTAATGGCCGAGGCTATGACGGAACTCCAGCAGTTATGCCCCTTCAACCTGCTTTGTTTTCTACTGATGGCATACAATATTCGCGTGATTCCGTGGCTGATATTGTCCTTCACCACATATCTTACGAAAAGTGAAGTGATGTAGATGCCGACAACAGGAAGCACGAGATAGAGCCAGTTGAACGACCTGAAGTTGAATCCCGCAGTGAGCAGGTGTTCTATTTGCGCTATCAATGCATGAAGCACGAAAGCAGCCACGGCAGCGAAGAACCCCACGAAGAAGCTCAAGATGAGAGTGAACTGGCGGTCGTTGACGTGCGTCTTCCGCCATTCATTCATTCTGTCGAAGATTGATGGAACTGCTTCCACAGGGTTTTCCGGCATGTTAGCAGAGATGAAAGTATGTATTAATGAATAAGATTATCCGTGCCTTCTCATTTTCTAATGACTTGCACTTCACCATTTTGCCTCAATCTGATGATGGCCGACGGCGTGTGTGGCTTTTTCTCTTGTCGTCTTGACTTGCACACATAGTCCACCGCCTCGAGCAGCTCCGGGGCAATGTCTGCAAAGTTGGATGCCGGCTCCTGTCCGCTTATGTTCGCACTTGTTGAGACAATGGCTTTCTGGAAGCGGTAGCACAACTGGTTGGAAAAGGGCTCCCTTGTCACCCTTATCGCCACCGAGCCGTCTTCTGCCAGAAGATTGGGAGCCAGGTTTGCTGCATTGTCGAGAATCACCGTCGTGGGTTTTGTCGCCATCTCTATGATGTCCCATGCCACATTGGGCACGTTTCTCACATATCGTTGCAGTCTTGCCTCGCTGTCGACAAGGCAGATGAGGGCTTTGGAGTCAGCCCGCCTTTTTATCTCATATACTTTAGCCACTGCATCGGGGTTTGTGGCATCGCAGCCGATACCCCAAACGGTGTCTGTGGGATAAAGGATCACCCCACCCTTTCTCATCACTTCCACAGCGGCTTGTATGTCTTTGTCGTAATTGGCCATGATAAATGTGTTGGATTCTAATGGAAATGCAAATATATTAAAAATAATTCTATCCGTGGAAACATCTTGCGCTTTTTTGATTGCGCCTCAACTTCTCAACCGGTGTTGGTAGTCGCCTCCTCGCTTTAGATAGGTCATGAGAACGAACACCCCAAGGAACGACAATATGAGTGCGATGAATATCGAACTCTGGCAAAACGTGTCGTAGAGGCCATGAAACACCGCCGGTATGGCGAGTGCCAAGAAGTAAAGCGACCTGCGATATTTGGGGTATAGGTTGGCGAAAGCCACAAAATAACCGGCTATGGCACACCAAATGGCATGCAGGAAAGGCAGACTGGTGAGCCTGGCGATATTGCTGTAGAAAGCAGAGGTGTAGTCGAGCTGGGTGTTGAATGTCACTTGATACTGCACACCTTCGAACACGCCAAAGGCTATGCCCGACATCAGTCCGTAGAACACGAGGGTGCGAGGATAAAGAGGCTCCTTCGACTTGCGGTTTATTATCAGCAGCGGCACCATCTTTCCAAATTCCTCCGTGACACCAACGCCGAAGACAAAGCCAAGCAGGTCGATGGGGAAAGGCGATGCTGTGAGCGAATAGAAGGGATTGAACCTTACCAGCCCGAAGACATCCCACACCACGAAGACAAACAGCTGGGTGAGGAAGAACACGGAGATGGTGGTCTTCAGCGTCACTTGCGGGGTCTTGAAGAGATAGTAGAAAAACAAACCCCAGATGCACGAGAAATATAGTGCCATGACATAAAACACGCCGATTTCGGGCATTGGCAGCAAGAGCATGCACGTGGGAAACAGGCCCACGAGTGCCAGAACGAGCAACGTCTTGTCATTCATCCATTGCCGCCCGGTGAGTGCATCCTTCGGGAAAATCAAATCGGAACCTATCTTACGTAGTTGTTGGCCCAAACTGCCCTCATGTGCCACACGAGGCTTCATGCCATTCCGCTTCAAGACCTCCCTCACGGTGGTCACCTCACCCGTGTCGGCGATACGCACCGTGTCCTGCATGACAACCGACCCACCATTGACATAAGCAAGGACCTGACTTTCATCGTATGGGCCATAATCTCGCGAGTTTCTTATGATATAAAGCATTATGATGAATATATGGAATGTGGTCTATAAAAAAATGGGGTTATCTCGACATCTTGAAAATCACAGGCACGGCCATTTTCACATCAACCTTGGTGGAACCGAAGGAGCCAGGAGACCATTTCGATAGTGCCATGACAGCCTTCACAGCCTGGCGGTCAACGCCCGGTGACAATGGGGATATCACTTTAGGCGAGTGAACCTTTCCGTCCCTCCCCACGACAAAAGAAACCACCACCTTGCCCTGAATGTTTTTGGCAATCTCGTATTGGGGATAATTCACCCATTTCACAAGGTCATCCATCATGGCCTTCGGACCACCCTCGTATTCCGGCATCCTTGGCACTGCTGCATAAACCTTTGTAGTATCTATAACATCCATATTCGAGAAATCAACCACCTCTTGCTTTGCTTCCCCTGAATCGCGTGACTTCACAACCGATTTTCTCAACCAGTTTTTGACTTTGTTCCGATAACAACCAGACACCTCGTTGCCTGGCAAGAGCACCAGCAAGTCGCCATCGTAATCGGTTGCAGATTTGGGGATGTTGACAACTAGTCCATCGGGAGTGAGACACGACTCGTCTGGTATTTCGTCAAGCAACATCTCGGCATTAATCACCTCATAGCGGTTTACGATGAGTTCCCAAATGTAACTGTTGCTGTATGAGTTGTTGAGATACATTGGCTTCAATATGTCTTTTGTCCTCAGCACCTTGTCGTTCAGAATGTCGTAAGTCAGGAGATAGGTCTCGGAAATAGCCGGCTTCAGACTTTCTTCGTATCTCACCGACTTGACCAACTGAAACGACATATACTTGTCCATCTGAAATGCCAATTCCGCCAAGGAGATGTTCACATATGTTGTCTTATACCCCTTGGAGTTAGGCTTGGTTTTTATCTCCTTTCCCTTACCTGCCAAAAAGTCATCAATGCACTGTCTTATGGAGGTGCTCTCTTTGTCGAAGAGGAGTTTGCACAATTCCTTTTTCAGCACTGGGACGTCGGAGCTACAAAGTCTCTCGGGCCACTCCAAGTTGAATTCCACCAACGTGAGCAGGTTCATCCTCTGCATCAGGTGGCTCTCATTAATATACGATATGGCGTAAACCTGGTTGTTGGCTTCCTGGGCCATTGCCGAACTGGCCATCAGCACCAATGCGACTATTATGGTAAAAAAACGATTTCTTATCATATCAGAAATAAAATGTATATTGCGTCTCCATGATTAGTTGGAAACTGTTATGTGCAGGCAGGTTTGCTGTGTCTCGTACCTTACGTGGCACCTGCCCTTTTCTCTCAATTCATTAACGGTTTCTCCGAGCAGATATTTCATTTGCGCGGCATTGTTCTTCTTGTCTCCCACCTGTTTGTATCTCCTGTAGGACAAGTCGAATGTCGTGGCATGACAATGCGCTGAGTTGGGAACGGCGTTGCTGTTCACTTTCATGAGGCTCTTCACGTCAGCCTTTGTCCTCAACACGGATGTGACAATGATCTTGTATTCTCCCATCTTGTGCTTCTTCAGCTTTTTCTTGAAGCCCTTGCCAATGTCCTTAAGCAACTTTGCCGCATGTGGCGTGAGATAAGGCACCGAATGTGTGAGCGGGTCCACAGTGTAGTATTTGCAGTCCTCCACCTTCTTCAGCTTCCTTACCACCTTTTTAAGTTGTGTGCGGTCTTCAAGAGGTTCAATGCCATATTTCTTGGCAGATGCCAACTGGTGCGGGTTGTTGTCGTTGAAATGGAAGGGGAATGTCTCTGGCACAGCATTTCTACTTGTGCCACATGCCGTTAACACCATTACGAGCAACGCCCATATTGTCATTTTGTAGTTCATCATGGTACAAAATTAGAAAAAAAACAAGTATTACTACAAAAAGCTAAATAAAAATTATTAATTTTGCCGATAATTGCTTTGCAAAGGGTCAAAATACATTATTTTTGTAGAACGAAGAGACAATGAAAGACATGAAATCACTTAATAACATCCTTAAGGCAACTGTTGTTGCAATCTTTATTCTGGTGTCTCAATCTTCGAATGCATGGGCTGCACCATTTCCATACGAGTCGCAAGAACCAGACACGTCAACAGTGAATGCCGCCACTCCCTTGAATGTGATAGAGGGAGCAAAAGCCAACACACGACTAATTCGCGGAGACATGAATGGCGACAACGTGCGCTCAGTGACAGATGTGCAAGTCCTGGTGAAAATCATTTTGGGATTCATGGAAGAATACGAAACCTACATTGGCGACATGGACAACAACGGTGACATTTCCGTGGAAGATGTGATGATTCTGGTTAACATAATACTGGGAAGACATTACATCGACTATGAGAATCCCGACCTTTTTATCGATGACTCGAAAGGTGGAGACCCCGCAACTGGTGTGTGAGGCACAGTTTGTTACTCCCAGAAACCACTTCTAGAAATTGAGTTCATAAGAATCAACCGTTTTTTCCTGAAGCCCAATCTTTTACAAATGATTCATGGCGACTCGTGTTGAGCAAACAACACCAGTCGCCATGTATCGTATAAAAAACCTGTTATTGGCAAATGCCAAATGGCAGCATCAGATTTCCCAACCTATTGCAGAGGCACCAAGAACGGCAGCCGATGCGCCATCCAGTCCGCTGATGAGGAACTTGGCCTTGCCTTTGAAGATGGGAAGCACCTTTTCGTCATAGCTCCTCTTGATAGGCTCCATGATGAGGTCTCCAGCTTTCACCAGTCCTCCAAAGAAGATAAATGCCTCTGGCGATGAGAAAGCGGCGAAGTCGGCACAAGCAGCACCCAGCATTTCTCCTGTAAACTCAAACACCTCCTTGGCCAATTCGTCTCCCTTTCCTGCAGCGATGGAAACATCGAGGGATGTGATGTCGTCGGGGTTCATGTCCCTCAGCAGAGAAGGCTTGTCGGAAGTGAGCAAGAACTCACGGGCGGAGCGTGCCACGCCGGTGGCAGAGCAATATGCCTCCAAGCAACCCTTTCTTCCGCATCCACAGCTTCTGCCATTTTCGCGTTTCATGATGACATGCCCCAATTCACCGGCAAAACCGTCGCATCCATACACCAGCTGTCCGTTGATGACAATGCCAGAGCCGACACCGGTGCCCAATGTGATGACGATGAAATTCTTCATGCCCCTTGCCACGCCATAAATCATCTCGCCTATGGCAGCAGCATTGGCATCGTTGGTAAGAGCCACGGGTATGCCAAGTCTGTCGCTGAACAATTTTGCGAGAGGCACCACGCCATTGTGTCCCCATGAGAGATTGGGTGCGAACTCTATTGTACCATTGTAGAAATTGCCATTAGGAGCGCCGATGCCCATCGCCTTGATGGTCTGTATGCCACCAACTTGCTCGATGATGACCTGAAGAGCTTCCACGCAAGCGTCCACATAGTCTTCCACTTTGTCAAATCCCTGAGTCTTGATAGCTGTAGTGGCCTTGATGTCACCACGACTGTCTACAATGCCAAACACGGAATTGGTACCTCCGAGGTCCAATCCAATCACATAAGGTTTAATTTCTGATTGTGTATTCATATTTTACTAATGTTGATAAATTCAAGTGTGATTTTCCCCTTTGCAAAGATATGAAAAAAAGGATGGCCAACAAACTTTTGCACGTAAAATTTGCTCTTCTCGCAAAAAATTAGCAATTTTGCATTCGATATGCCTTTTGAATTCCACATCAACATCCTCGACACTATTTTCAAGGGACTAATGATAGGTGTCTTGGCATCGGCTCCAATGGGACCGGTTGGAATCTTGTGCGTGCAGCGCACCATCAACAAAGGCAGGTGGTACGGATTTGTCACCGGTCTTGGCGCCACATTGAGCGACCTCATCTATGCCATCATCACTGGTGTGGGCATGAGTTTCGTGATGGACTTGGTGAACAACGCCCAGAACCGGTTTTTCCTGCAGATAATGGGAAGCATCATGCTGCTGGTGTTCGGAGTCATAAGCTTCCGTTCCGACCCTACAAAAAACATGCACCGCAGCGGCACCACCAAGGGTTCATACATCCACAATTTCATCACGGCATTCCTGGTGACACTATCAAACCCACTCATCATACTGCTCTTCATGGCCATCTTCGCCCAGCTGGCATTCATCATCCCCAACCATCCCCTGGAGATGTGCATTGGCTATCTAAGCATCATAGGAGGAGCCTTGTTGTGGTGGTATGGCCTGACATGGTTGATAGACAAGATAAAGAACATCTTCGAGGAATATGGAATCATACTCATCAACCGCATCATAGGAAGCATTGTCATCATAATATCAATCATTGTCTTGTTCGGGACGGTATTCAACCTCTTCACAATCCATTACTGACAATTGTAGAAGACGATATCATCACATACACAAACCTATCCCAAACAAGGAGGCCTCGTGGCCACGACATCCACGCAACACATCATGTACATTTCGCAACAACTACGCAAGAACAACATAGCCGAATACCTGCTCTACATGTGGCAGGTGGAAGACATCATACGGGCATACGGCTGCGACATGGGCACTCTTCGCCGCCAATACATCAGCCAATTTGACTATACCGACGAACAAAAGGAAGAACTCACCGACTGGTATGCCAACCTTATCCGCATGCTCACACAGGAAGGCTGTCGAGAGCATGGACATCTGCAAATCAACAAGATAGTGGTGCAAGACCTCACAGAATTGCACTTACGGCTGGTGGACAGCCCCAAATTCCCCTTCTATCGTGCTGAATACTACAAGGTGCTGCCATTCATCGTGGAACTGCGCAAACGTGGCAGCCATCCTGATGAAAGCGAAGTGGAGACGTGCCTAAACGCCCTCTACGGAGTGATGATGCTTAGATTGCAGAAAAAGGAGATTTCTCCCGACACGAGACATGCCATAGAGGAGATAAGCACGCTCATGGGGATGCTCTCCGACTACTACATCAAAGACAAGAAAGAAGGGCTGGATTTCGAAGACTAACAAACATAAGAAGACAATGAACATACTTATCACAGGATGCAGGGGACAACTGGGCAACGAACTGCAACTACAACAATCAGCACACCCCTCCCACCAATTCTTCAACACCGACGTTGACGAGCTGGACATCTGCGACCAAGCCGCCGTGGATGCATACGTGGCAGAAAACCAAATAGACGGCATCATCAACTGTGCCGCCTACACCGCCGTGGACAAGGCTGAAAGCGACAAGGAAAAATGCACCACGCTCAACACCGTGGCTCCCGCATACCTGGCAAACGCCGTGGAGCAGCGTGGAGGATGGATGATACAGGTTTCCACCGACTACGTGTTCAACGGCAAGGGATATTTGCCATACAGGGAAGAAGACACGCCATCGCCCGACAGCGTCTACGGCAGCACCAAGCTCGCCTCAGAACTGGGCGTGAGCAAATTCTGCAAAAGGGCCATGGTGGTGCGCACGGCATGGCTATACAGCACCTTTGGGCACAACTTCGTGAAGACCATGATACGACTGGGCACGGAACGCAAGGAGATAGGCGTGGTGGCAGACCAAGTGGGCTCCCCGACGTACGCACGCGACCTGGCCAGCGCACTGCTCACCATAGTTGAAAAAGGCATAAAGCCAGGAGTGTACCACTACACCAATGAAGGCGTCGCCAGCTGGTACGACTTCACCAAAGCCATTCATCGCATCTATGGCATAGAAGGATGCAACGTGAAACCACTGCACACCGACGAATACCCCACGCCGGCAAAACGCCCGCATTATTCGATATTGGACAAGACAAAGATAAAGAAAACTTTCGGAATAGAGATTCCTCATTGGGAGGAGTCGCTGAAAGACTGCATAGAGATGTTAAAGAAATGAACAACGAAATAGCAAGGAGGCGCACGTTCGCCATCATATCACACCCTGACGCGGGCAAGACAACACTGACAGAGAAATTCCTGCTCTTCGGCGGACAGATTCAAGTTGCGGGAGCCGTAAAGAGCAACAAGATACGCAAGACTGCCACATCCGACTGGATGGACATAGAAAAGCAGCGCGGCATTTCGGTATCCACATCGGTGATGGAATTCGACTACGAAGGCTACAAGGTGAACATTCTCGACACCCCGGGACACCAAGACTTCGCAGAAGACACATACCGCACACTCACCGCCGTGGACTCTGCCATCATCGTGGTGGACAGCGCAAAAGGCGTGGAAGCCCAGACAAGGAAACTGATGAATGTCTGCCGCATGAGAAACACGCCCGTCATCATCTTCATCAACAAGATGGACCGCGAGGGGCGCGACCCTTTCGACCTGCTCGACGAACTGGAAAAAGAGCTTCAGATACAGGTGAGGCCCCTGTCATGGCCCATCAATCAAGGAGTGAAATTCAAGGGTGTATACAACATCTATGAACAGAAACTCAACCTTTTCACACCCGACAAGCAGCGTGTGACAGAGAAAGTGGAAATAGACATCCATAGCGACGAGCTGGAACGCCAAGTGGGAGAAAGCGACGCCGGGAGACTGCGCGACGACCTGGAACTGATAGAGGGAGTGTATGCCGACTTCGACGTGGAGGACTACCGTTCGGCATCCGTAGCACCCGTGTTCTTCGGGAGCGCCCTCAACAACTTCGGCGTGCAGGAACTGCTCAACTGCTTTGTGGAGATAGCACCCTGCCCACGTCCCACAAAGGCAGAGGAGCGGGAGGTGTTGCCGGAGGAGGACAAATTCACCGGATTCATCTTCAAAATCACCGCCAACATCGACCCCAACCACCGTTCATGCATCGCGTTCTGCAAGGTTTGCAGCGGACGTTTCATGCGCAATCAGCCATACCTCCACGTAAGGCAAGGCAAGACCCTGCGATTCAGTTCGCCCACACAGTTCATGGCGCAGCGCAAGTCAACGGTAGACGAGGCGTATCCCGGAGACATCATCGGACTTCCCGACAATGGCATCTTCAAGATAGGCGACACTCTGACTGAAGGCGAGCAACTGCACTTCCGCGGACTGCCTTCGTTCTCTCCGGAAATGTTCAAGTACATCGAGAACGACGACCCGATGAAATCGAAGCAGCTGGCCAAAGGCATCGAACAACTCATGGACGAGGGTGTGGCACAGCTGTTCATCAACCAGTTCAACGGTCGCAAGATCATCGGCACCGTGGGCCAACTGCAATTTGAGGTGATACAATACCGCCTGGAAAACGAATACAACGCGAAATGTCGCTGGGAGCCCGTTCATCTGCACAAGGCATGCTGGATAGAGTCTGACGACGAGCAAGAGTTGGAGAACTTCAAGCGCCGCAAATACCAGTACATGGCAAAAGACCGTGAGGGGCGCGACGTGTTCCTGGCAGACAGCGGCTATGTGCTTTCAATGGCACAAGAAGACTTCAAGCACATAAAGTTCCACTTCACCTCGGAATTTTAATCCTATCCGGACATCAGGATTCATTTCCGGCACTCCACCACTTCGACCACAGTAAGAATGCCGCCATCGACGCAGAAACGTATGTCACGCCCTGCAAAAGGCATCCCATAAATACGCTGAGGGTCGTCGTGGTATTGTGGCCTTGGGTCAAGAGCAAGCAGCGACCTCACCACCTCGCGTTCTTCATCAAAAAAGCAGCTGGCAGTGTCATTGCCAAAGATAACATGCAATGACCTCCACTCTTTTTTGTCAACAAACCCATTTCTCACCCCCACATGTGCATCAGCATATTCCACATATGGCTTGATGTCATAGATGGGCGTGCCATCCATCAAGTCGGCTCCCACGACATGCAGCACCGGACCTCGCTTCTCATCAAAAGTGATGCCCTGGAGGCGCACGGAAGACAGCCCGACAGGATTGGGGCGATATGGCGACCGTGTTGCCAGCACGCCCACTGCCTCATTGCCTCCAAGCAACGGCGGGCGCACAGTTGCCCTCACATCATTGTGTGCATTGGCCGAGAAGGCCCAGATGAGCCATATATAGTCGAAACCTTCGAGTCCACGCACATAGTCAGGATTGTGGAATGCGGGCATGAAGACGACATCACCCTCCAAGGATTGTACGAGTCCACTTTGCCTTGGAATGCCAAACTTGGATGTCAATGGCGAATGGAAATGTGCGATGACTTCCAGAGTCATGATAAGAATGTTTCGTAGGTGGAAATGGCCAGGAAGACAAAAACGGTGACGAGCAATGCCACGATCGGGACAAACGAATGTCTTATTTCATTTGGCTTGTCAAGTTTTGCTATCCACATCAGCATGTAATAGACCAACGTAGCACCAAGACAGCCTATTATCATCCCGATGAAGAGGTCGCCAAAATAGTGCACACCAAGATACATGCGCGAGTAACATGTGACGACAGCCCACAATATCACGGAAAGCGACAGCCATCGCTTTCTGAACAACAGGATGACAAACAACGCCAACCCCCATGAATTGGCAGCATGAGCCGAAGGGAAGCTGTAGCTTCCGCCTCTGTATCCGTTGACTATATGAACGGTATTCGAAATAGGGTTCTCCAAGTTGCTCGGTCTAAGTCGTGCCACCATGGGTCTTATGATGCTCGCAGTAACCTGGTCGCAAAGAGTGATGACCAGTACGACGGCAAGAAGCCACGTAATGGTAACCTTCAAGGAATAATTTCTTGCTATGAGATATAGTATGCTGAAATAGAAGAAGCACCACACGAACTTGGAACTATATAGCGGCATGAACACATCCCAGAAAGAGTTGTGCATGGAATTGATGCAGAGAAACAATTCTGTGTCTGCATCCAATATTGATTGAATGAATGTGGTCAGTAGAATATGCCTCATTATTATCAGTGTTCATGTAATGCAACATGTCATTACATAAAAGAATCCACCAATAGTGCCTGTAGTTCAAAATTGACTGCAAAAATAGCACTAATAATCAACAAAGCCAAACATAGTTACCAAAATTAATCAAAATTCACACTTCATGTCGTAGTGTATGTTTTGGACGTTTTTTTTGGATAGTTCGCATTTAATGGTTATATTTGCCGTGCAATTGAAAAAAACAAAACAGCAAACAAATGTTTGGATTAGGAACACAAGAGATACTGGTCATTGCACTCATCATCCTGTTGCTATTTGGAGGCAAGAAGATTCCGGAACTGATGAAAGGTCTCGGCAAAGGAGTGAAGAGCTTCAAGGAAGGCCTCAACAGCATTGAGGACGACAAGGAAGAAAAGAAAGAAGACGACAAGAAAGTCGACCAGAAATAGCAATGAGCACGGGTGGCAGCGACATTGGTACATTTTGGGACCATCTCGATGAGTTGCGCAGCTGCATCATCAGGGTAATCTTGGTGACAGTTGTTCTGGCAATGATTGCCTTTGCTTTCAAGTCAACACTTTTCGATGTCGTTCTTGCTCCAAGCCGCAGCGACTTCATCTCCTACCGCCTCCTGGGCGTGAAGCCATTCACAATAAGCCTGATGAACACCGGACTGACCGAGCAGTTCATGATTCACATCAAGGTGTCGTGCTATTGTGGTTTGCTCTTTGCTTCCCCATACGTGATCTATGCCCTGTTCGGCTTTGTGTCGCCGGCCCTTTATGCCAACGAGCGACGCCCTGCCATCACAATTGTTGGCAGCGCCTACCTTATGTTCTTGTTGGGTACAGCAGTCAATTATTTCCTCGTGTTTCCTCTTACGGTGAAATTCTTAGGCACTTACCAAGTAAGTCCCGATGTCACCAACATGCTCACCATCCAATCGTATGCCGACACATTGATATCCATGAGCCTGGTGCTTGGCGTGGTTTTCGAATTGCCTGTCGTGAGTTGGCTTCTTGGAAGGATGGGACTCATAAAATGGCAGCAGATGTCGAAATTCCGGAAACATGCCATAGTGGTGATTCTCATCATTTCAGCCATCATCACCCCCACCACCGATGCATTCACCTTGTTTGTGGTAGCCCTGCCCATATTCTTGCTCTATGAGGCCAGCATACTCATCGTGAGGGTGACAAGCTGAAGCGCTCCTGCTCTGTTCAGTCACAAGCTTCCACGGTGACAGAGAGTCTTTCTGGGTCGAACACCACCCCATTTCGCTCGACAAAAGCAGCGAGAGAGCCATTGTCGGCCAATTCCCTTGGCGTACCGATATTCAGTGAGTTCTCGTTCCCCATCAGCCACACTGTGTCGGCAATTTGCAACACCAGTTCCAGGTCGTGTGTGGACAGGAATATGGTCTTGTCGGCTGCACGGCTCAACCGATGCAGGGTCTGCATCATCTCCACCTTGCTTGGGTAATCAAGAAAAGCCGTCGGTTCGTCCAGGAAGATTACGGGCGTCTGTTGAGCCAGCGCCTTTGCTATCATCACCTTTTGCCTTTCCCCGTCACTGAGGTTCTGTATCAGGCGACCCGACAATTTTCCTATGCCCACCATCTCTATGGCTTCATCCACCAATTCATGGTCATGGGCTGACAGGGTGCCCCAGAATCCTGTATACGGGCTTCTTCCAAGCCCCACCATTTCCTCCACGGTCATGTTCTGCACGTCGGGGCGTGTGGTCAGCACCACTCCTATTAGCGTTGCCAACTTCTTCTCCGTAAGTACCGACAAGTCTTCTCCGTTTATGTAGACCTTCCCTTCCAATGGCGGCTGAAAGGCAGACAATGTACGCAGAAGTGTGGACTTCCCCACCCCATTAGGTCCTATGAGGCAAGTCATTTTCGAACTATATAGCGAGGCGTTAATGCCCGTTGCCACAACTTTATGGTTTTTCTTTGCGGCATATCCTATTGTCAGGTTCTCAAGTCTTATAGTCTCCATGCAGACAGAAACATTCTTTTAAGTAGGTAATCGCGAGCGAAATTAGCAAAAAAAAACGTAATGGCACGCAATTGTGCTGAAAAAAAGCAGGGCGGATTCACATCCACCCTGCCCCAACAAAAAAATAGTCAAGGGATTATTCAAAGAAATGTTTTGCCAATCATAATTGCTGATACCAAAAAAGTGATATTACCATATGGAAGTTTCACAACTGCCATTTTGCACTGATTGGTTTTCAGTTGCAAATATCGCAATTGTGAAACTTGTATGGCAAGGAATATCCCTAAACGTGTAAGGGAAAATGCCTAAAAGAGAATGGGGAAATCCCTACTCGCCCTCTGGTATGACAGGTCTTGGCATGACAACCGACGGGTCTCCATTCGATTGCTGTCCTTGGTTTGCCGGTGGTGTATTGTCTACTGGAGCTGTCTTGGCCGGGGTTGTTGGACTGGATGTGGCGGCAGGTGAAGGTTCATTCGTTTTTTCTTGCACATTCACCTGTTCCGGCAACACAGGCTTGCCCACGTTGTTGGCATCCGAGTCGGCGACAGCATCCTTTTTGCTTTCAGCAGCCATTTGCTCTTGCCGTCTTTTTCTTTCCTCCTCCTTTTTCTTCTCTTCTTCCTTAGCCTTGGCATCATCCAAGTCGCTCAATGGTTTTGGCTTTGCATTTTTCATTATGTTGATGGTGTCCTTGCCCTGCGGCTTCTTCACCTCTACCACCGGAGCCTCCTCCACCTTCTCGGTCTCCCTTTGAGACCAGAACCAGAAACCGAGAGCCATAAGCACAATGAGACAAGCAGTCACAGTGACCACAGGAAAGCTCCTCTCCTCATGATGTCTTTCCTCCAAAGGATTCACATCATGGTCGTACACTTGTTGTTTCCCTTCATGGTGCTGCTGCTTGTGTGTATCTTGTTGCTGTGGAACCTTGCTTTTTTGCTGGCCAGCCCCCTTGACTGTGTTTCGATGTGGTTGCGGAGTGCTTTTGGCTGTTGCCTTCACCTCTTTTGCTTCCTCCACCTTTCCAACCTGCTCCATCAGCTGCCGTTCGTTGTCGGGCAGGTTTTCGTCAAGAGCCTCGTTCATCACTCCACTCACATGCACTAGATACAGAGAATGGTTGTCGTCGGAATCTTTGATGAACTTGCCCAGTCTCAAGATCTTTGTCTTGTCGTTGACCGGCTCACAGACGATGTCCATCAATTCCTCGTCATTCACCATTTGCTTGGCTCCCTGAGTCATCAATAAGAAATAGTCACCATACTTCACCTGTGTGATGTTGGCCTTGACAATTTGCATTTCCACACCATCCCCCGGCTTGAAGACACTATTGTTGTCAGCCGACTTGTAAAGCATGAGGCGCTCCTTGGGTCTTATGTGATAAACCTTTGAGTTGCCCACATGTGCAGCCAGGCATCCATGCCTATGAAAATATAAAAGAGCAAAACTGGAGCCAAATGAATCCCCACAATTGTCATTAAGTTTTTCTCTCGCACATTGCAAAGCATTGTCGAGAACATCATCCTCCAATGGTTCGTCAGAACATGTGTTCTGATAGAAGAAGTCTCCTACTGTCTTGCATAAATACTCACTTGCCAAAAAACCTTTTCCATTCCCTCCTTTTCCATCAGCAACGATGAAAAGGCGGTCATGGATGGTGCTTTCCCCTAAAGCGGGAAACATGCAATCCTCTTGAATGTCTTTCTTCCCTGAGCCACAGATAGCTTCAGGCTTCAAAATCTCAAATTTCATTTCTACAAATAGCTTAGATTTGTATAAAAAAACAGTTTACCACTTATATTTTAGGTGCATTGGTTGGCAAAAAAGGAGTAATTATTAATCGATGCCATTTCTGCATCATATGAATACAGTTTTCCAAACAGACCATTTTGTTGATTGAATTCAGAATTAGCTTTCTCATTTTTCCTGCCTGAAAATGGTCGAGTGAAACTCATTGAAGCAATGTTGGCTTTATGACCGAAAATCAAAAGCACCATGAATGTCACCTATAAAAACAATCTACTGATATTGATGGAACGATGAGATAACGTGCCGAAAAGTAAATACATCACAAGGGGGAGACATGTGCTCTCCCCTTGTGATTGAATATTCTATTGGTTGCAATTTGCTTACAGCATCAGCCACTTAAACATGAAAATCAAAATGGCGAAAAAGGCAGAATAAACCACTATTCCCAGGATAATAGAGATAATCCAACTAAGGAAACCCTTGACTCCCTTTTCACTAAAAGGTTTTGTGAGGAATTCCAGGATGTTAAGCCCTGCAATCCACATGATGGGAGCTGTTGCAATAACCATAAGCCCCAACAAAAGATAGTTAGTGTGCATGCGGATAATAATCGGCACCAACACTACGCAAGTAAAAATAAGGCATATAGTACCTAATCTTTCAAATGCATCCATACGTAAAAAATTAATTTTTTTATATTTGGGCACGCCACCTGTCAACTTGCCCGACTTGAAATTTGACTTATTCTTCTACTACAGCCTGGGCGGCGGTTAACGACAGCTGAAAATCAACGACTTACAAAGTTTGTACAAAGTACTGGCCACACTTATTCAGTCGTATTCCGCTCATTTTCACATGCTCATTGCAACAACAAACATGCTTGATGGCAGATGATTTTCCTTTCTATGTCATATTTTCAATTATGGTTTTACACTAAATTGCTCGACTTTCAGTCTTGCAACCCTTCATTATTAATGCCTCTAATATTATAAAGAGCGATTGCCTTCAGTAACACTATTTGGCAAGTTTTGCATGCAAAATTAAAGAAAA
>CAMJLI010000015.1 GCA_946406585.1 uncultured Prevotellaceae bacterium
TTTCCAACCCTACCAAATCGGCACTTTTGCCGATGGCATATATCATTTTGTTGTTGCCAAAGACAAACTTAAAGGACTTGTCGTGAAAGACAGATGGTGGTGATTTATTTTATGTAATCTTCCATTTGCTTCTTCCAGTTGTAATCGTTGGTTTGGTCTATGAAATTGTCGATGAACCAGTCGTTCCGCTCATATTTCATGTCCAAAAGCACATTGATGGTGTTTCCTAAATTGTGAAGGTTAAACCCTACGGTGGCGTTTTTGTCGTCCTTCTTCATCACCTCTACGTCGGAAATCGAAAGGTTGCCGAAGTCTTGACCCATTATCCAGTAGTCGCCATCAAAAAAGCCCAACTCGTCGGGATTGTTCATGTTGTCGTAATTGGTAACCTTCTCCACTATGTCATTCCAACTTTTTGTGCAATATTTCTCATCTGGTGATGGCACGTCTTGGTCGTTTAGGTCTGAGTCCTCGCCATAATTCTCAATGAATACATCCCGATAGATGTCATACACGCGGGCAACCAAATAATCTTCGCTGTTTCGGTCTTTTGTCGTGGTGGCTTTAGATTTAGTGGTGTTGGCTTCAGTGGTTTCTGACGACTCTTGTGGGGTAGATGGGGTAGATGCATTCTTACCACAACTTGCAAATAGCAGGGTGAGTGCAAAGAGAACAAATGCTTTTTTCATGATTTTCATCTTTATATTTTTCGACGCGAAATTATATAAAAAATTTTAAAAACAAGTACGCTTATATTTTTTTTGCCTATTTTTGTACATTATTAATTATTCAACACCTATTGCTATGTTATTAACAACAACACCCAACATCGAAGGCAAGACCATCATGACGTATATCGGAGTGGTCACAGGCGAAACAATTATTGGAGCTAACTTTTTCAAGGACTTCAAGGCTTCATTGACTGATGTTTTCGGAGGACGTAGTGGAGCATACGAGCGAACTTTGCGGGAAGCCAAAGACTCCGCCATGAAAGAAATGGAGGAAAGGGCTGCCAGAATGGGAGCCAATGCCGTCATAGGAATTGACCTGGATTATGAAACCCTGGGGAATGGTGGCTCCATGATGATGGTGTCATGCAGTGGCACTGCCGTTGTTGTGGCACCATGATTCATAATGCTGTTGTCCGCACTTGAGAGAAAAGCTCACTCCTTGTAGGAGTTGAGCTTTTTCATATAATATGACTTGAAATCCTCCCATTTGTAGTAGGGGCCTGAATAGGGCGTCAGTGGCAGGCGTGCCTCGTTCTCGTTGAGGAGCACCTTCATGAGGATGGGGCCGGATTTCTTTTTGGGGTGATAGAATATCATCTGTACATTGCAGGCCATGGGGAAGATCTTGTAGCAGTTCCAACCTTCGTCATCGAGTTGCTCCAAGTCTGTGATGGCCTTGCCGAAATCATCCAATTCAAGCAGGCAGACTAATGGCATCACACACACCTCATGGCCATAGCGAAGGGTGGCGCCGGGATGAGACATTTTCAGGCAACTGTCGGCTTCCTCTATCATTACACGCAACAAGTTGCGCTGTGAGTAGGGTGATACGCCACCGTTGAGGGGGCATGGCCCAAAATGAATGTACCACCATGCGTTGGTTTGCAGCCAGAGGTCATACAGTTCGTCCTCGTTGAAGATGTCGTATAGCGTCATGTCATGACGAAGTTCGGTGCTTTGAAGATTGGAGGCCATCTTGAAAAGATGGTAGGCTAGGTCTTGGGCGTTTATCTCGCTCTTCCAGTAGTTGCTGTCGCTGAATAGCGAGGTCATCAGACGGTCGTTGTGCTGGTGGCGGAGGCAAAAGTCGTCGTATTTCTTCCTTACGTCTTCGGGCATTTTCTTCTTGTCGAGTACAGTGTCAGAGAAATTCATGTACCACATGTCGTGCTCGCTGGCATCATGGGTGATTTCCAGTTTGGGATTGTGGCGAAGCAAGGCATGAAGGGCGTTTTCCATTGACAATATGCAGCGTATGACAACCGTACTCTTGGCATCAATGTGTGTCTTGCCCTTGAACACTTTTGGGAAACGCTCATACATGCGGCTGCCTATACCTTGATGCTGCAAGGCTCCCAATGGCGTCAGTTCGCCATGACGCTTGTACGCGTCGTCGCGAATGAGTGTAACCCTGCGAAGCACGTCTTTGCCCAAATTTGTCAATATGTTGAGTGAATCGGCTCGTAGAAGCGCCTTGTATGCCAAGTCGTAGTCACTGTTATTGATAAGGTGCCGCGAACCATGACGGCCATAATGGCTGATGTAATATGGGACGTAACCCTTGGGTGAAGGGGTAAGGGTGGTCTGGGTGGGGCCTGGGTATGCATGGTAATTGCTGCCGGAACGGAAGATGTTTTCCTTGATTTCCTGACGTGCTACCTGTGCAAATGCAGATATTGTTATGAATGCTGCCAATAATGCAAAAAACGTTTTTCTCATGGCTTTGTGTTTTTGTTTGCAAAGGTAACGATATTTTTCTTTTTCCTATTATCTCTGTTGCCAAATTCGCTTGAGTGTTTTGGGGGACTTTGCCAGATCCATATTCTCTGATTGGCATGTTTTATTGCTCCTTTATTCTTTTTTAACTCTAATGAAAAGTGGGGAAAACTCTTTTTGTCATACCTTTGTCCATCGATTTTTAAACTTTTCTTTTGAATTATCATCATATTATTGTCATGCGTAGATATATAATCACACTTCTGGCCTTGGTTGCCTTCTCATTGACAATTCATGGCCAATTGCTTTACAAGATATCAGGCAATGGACTGAAAAAGCCTTCTTATTTGCTTGGTACCTATCATTTTGCATCATCATCTTTCACCGACTCCATTCCAGGCTTCCATAAAGCCATTGGCGAGGTGGAACAGGCGTGTGGGGAAATAGAGATGGACTTGATGAAAAAGCCGGAGGTGCTTGTCAGGTTGCAGAAAGCCATGATGCTGCCTGATGGCGTTACGCTTGCATCCCTGCTAAAAAAAGAGGAGATGGATGCCCTGAATGCGTCTCTAAAGAATTTGTTGGGGGCAGACCTAACCAATCCTATGGTTAATGCCCAGATGGGAAAGATGAATCCTGCTGGCATCAATTTGCAGTTGATTTCACTAATGTATCTGAAACACAACCCTTCATTCAACATGGATGATGGCATTGACTCTCATGTGCAAAACCTCGCAAAAAAAAGCAAGAAACCAGTCTTGTCCCTCGAAACTGTAGATGAGCAAATTAATGTGCTTTTTGGAATGCAGAGTGTCGAGAGGCAAAAGGTGCAACTGATGTGTCTGGTCAATAACCAAGAGTACATGATGAACTTGACAGACCAAATAGTTGATGCTTATTATTCCCAAGACTTGAACAAGATTGATGAATTGGAAGACATCAAAACCAATGACCAATGCGATCCTACTGATGAAGAGAATGAAGCTCTTGTATATGGTAGGAATGCTAATTGGATGACCAAAATCCCCGACATTATGAAATCCAAGCCTACTTTCTTCGCAGTTGGAGCTCTTCATCTCATCGGAGAAAAGGGGTTGATTTCCCTCTTAAGCAAGGCAGGATACAAGGTTGAACCATGTAAATGATATCATACAAATACTCAATATAAAATGAAAAGAATTAGTTCGTTAGGTTATACATCAATGGCATTGTTGGCTGCATTCCTGCTTTCAAGTGCCATGCCTGGTGACCAGGCCATTACCAAGGAAGGAAAAACCGTTGTGGTAAACACCACTACCATTGCAGGCGATATAAAAGGATATAATGGTGCCACGCCATTGAAAATCTATATCTCTAATAACAAGGTGGAGAAAATAGAAGCTCTCCCAAACGAAGAGACACCAAAATATTTCTTCAAGGTGAAAAAGGCCATGCTCGATAAATGGAACGGGTTGAATGTGAACAAGGCTGTCAAGCAAAATGTGGATGGCGTCACAGGATGCACTTATTCATCGGATGCTGTGAAAAAGACAGTGGCAAGAGGATTGGAATATTATAAAAAGCATAAATGATGTGAAGCAAGGGCAGTCGTTCAATAATGACTGCCCTTGTTGCTTATTTGTGTTTTGTCTTGTCTATGAAATCGTAGCCCTTGAATTGAGAAGAGGGGAATTGGAATGTTTCATCACTGATGTTGCCGCTTTGGAATTTGCTAATATTTACCGTTGTCCAAAACCACAACACCTTTATTTTCAGATATTTGGGAGCTTTGGTCTTCTTGTCGATAATGGCTTTAAGGTGCTTGATGCCTTTTACGTCTTTATTGGCATCAAGGGTTACCTCGTATGTGCCGTTTTTCTCTGTGTATGAGTACTTGTAATCGTCGGCATTGAAGGAGAACTTGCTCATGTATTTGTCTTTTGCTTCACCTGCCTTGTATAATGTCACAGTCTTCTTTTTCTTGTCCACCCAATATTCTTTCTCGCCATTGTTCCATCTGAGATAGCGCGATTCCACGAATTTGCTTTTCTTGCCTTTATACCATATGGTGCCTTCTACATTCATTATGCCGATTATGCTGACGCTATAATGAAGAGTGGAGCCTTGAGGCCCAAACACCATGTTGTAGGTGTGGTCGAACAACTTTCGCGCTTCATTGGCACTCGTGTTTTCTTTGCTGCTTACATTGCCAACCACGAGAATCAATAGTAATGTGAAGAATATCTTTTTAATCATTTATTCCTATAGGTCTTGTTCAGGCTGCAAAATTAATAATAATTGATGAATAATGGAAACCTTTTTGGTGTTCATTATTTTCCAATGACATAATTAGGTCATGTGCTCGATATTGGATGAACTATTTGATTGCATATGTGTCCTGTTGCTATTTTTTTGTTTGTAAATGACCAATATTATTTCAAGATTATGTATCTTTGCAAAGAAACAAGGTGATGAAGTATGTTGGCTGTATTTTGAGTACAATCCATATTATAAAGATGTAATAATTCTTAGCATTATTATGGCATACATTGAAGATGTTCAAAAAAACGCAATCCTTTCTGATGAACAGGAGAGAGAACTTGCAAACCGTATAAAAGATGGAGATAGAAAGGCTGTTGATGAATTGGTCAAGCACAATCTCCGTTTTGTCCTTTCTTTGGCAAGCCAATATACAGGGCAAGGGGTGGATTACGATGATCTTGTAAGTGAGGGAAATATCGGACTGTTGAAAGCTGCCGGTAGATTCAGTCCTTATCCTGGAAAGAGATTCGTTAAGTTTGCTGCCCCCATTATTAGGGATGTTATGGAGAAATATATCCAGCAACACTCTGGACTTTACAAGATACCCCCAAAAGAAAGCAACGCCGCAGAAAAGAAAAGGAGTCAGCCTCTCTCTGTGGATGCGCCTATACCTGCTGGCAGCAACAACAACTTCAGCCTGCTCAATCTGTTGGAAAACACCGATGCGCCTTTTGCTGACCAGGCATTTGTGAAAAACGACATGAATGAATACCTCTTTTCGTTGTTTCAAATGCTCGACAAACGAGAACTCCAAGTCATGACTTTCATCTATGGCATAGGACAAGATAGACATACCATGGCCGAGGTGGGTGCTCTAATGGGCTTGAAGAGGGAACGTGTGCGCCAAATAAGAGACAAGGCCCTGCGCAAATTGCGCAAGGCCCATCGTCAATTGGATATGATCAGGTGAGTGGCAGTCGTCAAGGAGCCACACTTTTCATTTTCACCTTTACAGCTTTCAGACGGTTGCTCTTCGGAGTGACCGTCAGTGTTATGTCTCCTGCATTCTTGCCTGCACGAAGGATGACCATTGCAGAACCATTGTAGAGGCTGCGATTGTCCGTGACATTCAGTTCGTCGGTCTGCATGTCACCATTGCTCACCGCCACTATGCGTGCATCTCCTTCTACGCTGAAGTGAAGCTGGTCTTGGCAATTATAGGCACGACGGCCTTTGCTGTCTATTGCGTGTATGCGCACATGCATCAGGTCTGTGCCATCGGCTTTCCATGTCTGTGCGTCGGGGGTTGCAGCCAGTTTCTTGGCTTCGCCAGACGTCTCCACGCGATGGCGGGCTACCGTCTTGCCGCCATTCATAGCTACGGCCTCCACATAACCGTCGGAGTATGCCACGTCATCCCATCTCATCTTGTTGCGTGTCTTTGGGTCGAGGGTGTTCTGGCGCTTGCCCATGCTCTTGCCATTTACAAACAGTTCCACCTCCTCTGCGTTGGAATAGGCGTAGACTGTCAGTCGGGAACCTGCACGACGATTCCAGTGGTCACTGTATTTCTCACCTCCAAACTTGATGCCGTTCCACTCTGTGTCGTCAGCAATGTTGTCAACTATGCTCAGATGAACAAGAGGTTCTTCTTCTTTGAACATGCTCTTGAGGAAATATGCCAATGGCTTGGGTTCCAAGGATATGTCGAAGACTCCGTCGGTCCATCCTTTTGCCGGCCATCCTCGTGACTCGCCTAAATAGTCTATCATGCCCCAATATGCCAGTCCTATCACTTTGTCAAGGTTCATCTCATAGTAGTTGGGACCCATCATGGGCAAGTTTGCCTCGCTCTGGTAGAATATCATCCAGGGGAAGCGACGGCCATCGCCCGGGAAGTACATGTAACGATAGTTGTAGGCTGCCACTTCGGTTTCCAAGGCTAATGGTGCCGGGAGTGAGTCGGTGGCAAGGCTTCTGCCACGGGGATGCATGGCTACCGTGACCAAGCGTGTGGTATCGTATCTGTGAAGCAGTTCCTTCTGTAGCCGGAATGCTGTCACACCCCAGTCATTGAACGGAAGGTTGGCGTATGTCTGCAATTCATTGCCAAGGCTCCATAGCACCACCGATGGGTGATTCCTGTCTCGTCTTATGAATTCAGGGATGTCATGTTGCCATAAATCCATCCATTCTTTCCTGCCTCCTGAGAATTGTGTGAGCCATTTGTCGTATAGTTCATCGACCACAAGAATGCCATATTCATCGCATAGGTTCAGGAAGTCTTCACTATATGGATTGTGCGACGTGCGTACATGGTTGAAACCATATTCCTTGAGTAGTTTCAAACGTTTCTCGATGGCACGTGGATAGGCTGCCGAACCTAATGCACCCAAACTATGATGGTTGGCTATGCCCTTCCATATTACTTTCTTGCCATTTAACTTGAAACCGAAGTCAGGTGAAAACTCTATTTTCCGAACACCGAAGCGGGTGCAGACCTTGTCGGCCACATTACCTTTCTCATCGCAAAGTTCCACTTCCATCTTGTAAAGATATGGTGATTCGCAACTCCACAGGTGGGGCTGAGGCAGGTGCAGGTCGTCCAACCTGTATTCATACTCTTTCATCTTCCTGTTCCAGTTGATATTGGTGGTATCGTCTGCCACAACTTGGCCTGCCGCATCCTTTACTACAGTGTGAACTTTTAGACGTTCGGTGCGCAGCAGGCATGTGATGTCAGCTTGTATGCATACGGTGGCTGAATTCTGACTTGCATCTGGAGTGGTGATGTAAAGGGGATGGCGTGCAAAGTGCAAGTCGCGGTTAGTGATGACAAGATTCACGTCGCGAAACAGGCCACCACCTGTGTACCAGCGGGAGTTTAGTGGTTCTTGGGTGTTGGCTTTCACTGCTATGACGTTTTCTTCTCCATATCGCAATTTCTTGCTTAGGTCTATTTCAAAACCCAGATAGCCATAGTCGGTGCCGCCAACACGTTCTCCGTTGAGATAGACATCCCCAACATACATTATGCCTTGGAAGTCGATAAGTGTTCGACGGTCTTTCCATTCGGCAGAGGGGATGAATGACTTTATATACCAACCGATGCCCATCTCCTTGAATCCACGGGCACTGAGACGGCTCTTGAAATTGCTGGCTTGGTCGCTGTTGTCTCCCGTCTCGTCTTTGGATGGGGCTACCCATGGCTGCTCTATTTGAAAGTCATGGGGCAAGTCCACGTCTTGCCACGATGCTGCCATTCCTTTGGAGGCAGGTATTCCTGCGACATCGCCATTATGGAATTTCCATCCAAAATTGAAATTGATGATTTCACGTGATGTTGTTTCGCCCATGGTGTTAAGGGCAAAAAGGCATGTGATTAACAGGCTGGATATCTTGATTCTTTTCATGTCGTAGTGATGATGTTTTTGCTTTTTGGCTTTTTGTTTTATCTCAACAAACGATGAAACTTTACTTTCAGTTGTCTGATGTGACAAGTTTTACAGTAGAGTTTAGGCCGCTTGGCACAGGTTCCCATTTCTCATATGTCGTCTTCTTGTAATTCAAGTCGACAACGTTTATCTCTTCCATGATGCGCCAGTTTTCACCACGACGGTCAAGGTCGGATATCCGGTTTGCCGGAAGGTTTGTCACTTCTATGCGGATGTCGTTGTTGCCCTTGTGCAAACGATGACCCAAGTCCATGGTGAAAGGAACACTCCATGCACATCCGACGTATTCTCCGTTTACATACACGCGGGCGCTCTCTCGCACGTCGCCAAGGTCGATTGACCATGACTTCTTAGCCTGTTTCTTGTCTAGTTTTACAGTCGTCTGATACACCCCGGTGCCCATTGTCACTTTCACTGATGCGTCATCAAGCTTTTCCCATGTCTGCAAGTGGTCCAGAGAAAAAGTCTTTGAAACCTCTGGCGCTGACTCTGCAAAGGATAATTGCCATGGTTGCATTCCGAGGTCTATGCTTTCCACTATAGGGAGTGGCTCTGAAATGGTGGCTGTGGGCTTGTCGGACAAAGGTTTGTCGAATGTCTGCAATATCATCGATTCTCCAGAACGAAGGTTGACGTACACTTGGCTGCCGTTTGTCTTGGCAGAACGTATGTCACCATTTAGAGGATTGAACCATACGGCATCCTTGAAGGGGGTTGCCAAGCGAACCCATGCCGACTTGTCTTCAGGGGTCAAATTGGCAATGAAATAGTGATGGCCTGTTGGATTGCTGCGACGTATGGCCCTCAAACCGAGTCTCATGCGCATGGGCTCGGCGTCGGCTGCCGCCATCATCTTTTCCTCGTCGATGCCATAAATGATGTGTGCTCCAGAATCTTGCAGTTTCTTGATGTGTTGCTTAAGAGACTCTGGCATGCGGCCACTGCCGGGGATGATCAAACCGTGATAGCGAGTGCCTGCGGCTGTCTCCAACATGCCATTCTTGTAGGATACGTCCATAAGGATGCGCTCACTGATGTAGTCGCAATCGTATCCCAAACTGTCAATGTCGAGAATGCTGCGGATGAATTGCGGGGCTTTTTCTGCCATCTTGTGAATGTCGAAGGACATCAGAAGGCCGCCCACTCCTTTGCTGTGACGCTCCGCCCACATGTCGCGGAGTGGAACCAGCACAAGGAAATCGTTGTCAGGCTTGCCCATCTGAAGGAAACTCTGACAGCGTTCAATGTATTGCATCAGGTAGGGTGCGTCGTGCCAGATGCTGTTGTTTGGACTCATGTCTATGCTGGCATAAAAACGCCAACCTGGCCATCGGGCTTCTTTGGGACTATAGCATGTACCATGGAAGAACGCATGGTTGACGCCGCATGTGAACATCAAGTCGAGGTCGGGTTTCATTTGTGAAAGCGAGGTGCGGAAATGCTCGGTGAGCCATGTAAATGTCTCGCTGCTTACCAATGGCTTTCCTGTGATGTGGGCTGCTGAGGATGCGTATTTTAGCATTGACACGTCACTGAAATTAGGACGGGTGAACCCTTCGTCGGTACGCAAACCCTTGATGTGGAAGTCGGACAGGCCAAAACCTTCTATCTCGGGTATGTCTACTGATGCATAGACATCGATGAGGCTGGCAGGTGAGCCATGGGCTTGGTTGCGGGTTAGCGAACCATGCTTGTGTGCCCATTCTGTCCATTGTTGGGAGAAATTCTCTAGCAGAAGGTCGCTCAATGTCTCACGATAGTCGGACAGGACGTCTTTGGCATGGTCGCTGGAGGGAAGGTCTATTCCGAGAAGTTCAGGAAAATGTTCCTTCAGTTCATAGCCTCGGCGTGTCTTGAACTCTTCCAATAAAGATGGAGACCAGTTGGCGTTGTATACTTCGTATGAGTCATTGAAAAAGTTGTGGGGGTAGGCCACTCCGCTTTCGGAGAAAGCGCGGTCGAAACGCTCCAAGTAGTGTTTCACGGCATTCTTGTCAAAATGGTCTATCACATAGCCTGCTCCACCAGGGGCTGCTCGTTTCACTTGTTGGCGAGTGCGACTTTCATATTGGGCTATCACAAGCCACGTTCCTTTCAAGCGAAGCATGTTCAGATTGTCGCCTTCAACATGCCCCATGAGGTCTATGCAATGCCCCTTGTAACTTTGTACATCTATGGGATAGGCTATGACATTTTTTAATTTCGCATATTTCTTTTCTTTTTCGTCCTTGATGCCTATGTCAACAATGATGGGTTGTTCTCCCACCTTGTCTATGACCACTGTGTCCACCACGAACAAGACCTTGCACGCTGCTTCTTCTATGGGGGTGGTGGGTCCGCCAAAAGGCCATCCCGTACCAGTATTCATGTCAACCAGAATGCCATCTTTGGCTCCCTCGCTTTCCACTACCGACAATTGGCGCATCCATTTGGGGGTGAGGAAGTCTATCGCATTTGCCTGATTGCCTTGCACTCCATAGATGGGGGTGATTTCCACCGAACCGACACCGGCATCGGCATATTGTTTCATCAGCCATTTGATGTTGTTTTCATCCACTGCAGAGCCTGGCCACCACCATCGCAAGCCTGCCTTGCTTTCCAAACTTGAGGAGGGCCATGTGGGTTGTGCGCTACATGCAATGGCCATAACTGAAAATAATAATACTAATGTCTTTTTCATCTTAGTTTTATTTCGTTTGTCTTGTTTTTATTCTTGTTGAATGGATATGGTCTTATCCTAAAGAAAAAGGATGTAGAAAAAGTCGGCTGCAGGATAGGTCGGCAGCCAACGTCATAATAATTTGCAAATATAGTGAAAAAAAACGATTAGGGAAATAATTTGGCCATGTTTTCATTTGCATCTGTTTCTCTTTTTATTCTCATGTCAGTTTACTATAGGCATATGTTGTTTTCTACTTCTTTTTTCATCGTAGTTTGCACGTTATTTCGCAATTATTGTTATTTTTGCACTTAAGATTTTGAATGACTACTTATGATACCAAAAATCATACACCTTTGTTGGTTTGGCAACGACCCTTATCCTGTAGAGATAAAAGTTTGTTTGGATTCTTGGAAAAGAGTCCTTCCTGATTTCAGAGTCAAGTTGTGGAAATATGAAGATGCCAAGGCATTGGGAATAAAGTATGTAGACCAGGCTCTGGAACAGAGGAAATGGGCCTTTGCGGCTGATGTGGTGAGATTCTATGCTGTATATAATGAAGGTGGGGTGTATATGGATAGCGACATCTTCATTTATAGGCGGTTCGATGAATTTATGAATGGCAATATGGTCACTTTCAACGAATGCTTCAATAGGGAAGGACAATTGGGCTTGCAGGCGGCTTTCTTCATAGGGGAGGCCGGAAATGAGTTCTGCAAGAAAATGGTGGAGTATTATTCAAATCGTGACTTTGTTCTTGCTGATGGCACGCTCGACCTTACGGTGTCGCCTATGGTTATGAGAAAATGCGCTTTGCAATACGGCTATCAGAATAATGACGTTGAACAGCATCTTGGGGCGCTCACCGTTTATCCCACGCGTTTCTTGACTCCTACGAAAAGCCATGACAGACACCCTGATGCAATAGGGATGCACAGGGTATATCACAGTTGGAGAAAGCGTAAATTTGGCAGAAGGATAGAACTCAAGATAAAGCACGCTTACAATGTCGTGAAGTATTTCTTATTCAAGCGCTGACAATGTATTTGTAAGATGCGCACTTGTGATTCATGTCATTTGATTCCTTGGGCTTGCATGAAATCGTTCAGCACTTTCCACACTTCGTCTACTGTAATCATTTCATATATTTGGGAATAGTCTTTGCCTTCGATGTCGCCGTAGTCGGAGGCTGAAATGCCCCATGCTGCCACGTCAGAATGTATGGGAAGCCACTTCTTCTTGCTTGCGTGAGGTGAACATATCACCAGCGAGGGGCGGCCCATGGCTTGCACGATGTGACGTGCTCCGCCTTCATTGCCAAAATATGCAGTGCAATTGTATGACATCGCTGCCAGTTGGCGCATGTTGCGGGCAGAGATGTTGATGAAAATGTTCTTGGGGCAGCCCAGGGTGGAGTATATTCGCTTTGCTGATTCTTCTTCCACTCCGGGTGCATAATTGAAAATGAGTTGCATGGTTGGATATTTGGCTATCCAGCGGGTAAGCAGTTCCACGATGTTGCTTTCTGGCCAAGCCCTGCTTGGAATCTTTGCCACCACGCCAACCAGCATCACCTTGCGACTGAAATCAATCCCTTTCTCTTCCATGTATTTGCGAAAAGAGGAAATCTCATCTTTTGTAATGCCAAGCGTAAGGTTGTATGTGGGGCGTATCGTGCCAAGTTTTGCCAGAGGACTGGCAAACTTTATGTTGTGGTCCACCATGTTGGTGGCATTTCCACAACGCTCCAGGCGATGGTTGAAGGCCAACAAAGTATAAGGTTTCTTCAGGCCGATTCTGTATTTCGATGAAGGAGAACACATTGCAAAGAGCATTGTATTCATGGTGGAGCGCAGGTCTATGATTACGTCGTAATGTGTCTTGTGTGTGACGCTCCATATCTTCTTTATGTATTTGAAAAAATGATGTCGCTCTTCGTTGCTGAATGGTATGATGTGGCTGATGGATGGATGATTCTCAAACAGTGGAGCTATGTTTTCATTCAAGACAAAATCTATGCGCGCACCAGGAAAACTGTTGTGTAGCGTTTCCAGCAATGGTGTCGACAAGACTGCATCTCCCATTTGCCTGAATCTGATTACCAATATGTTGAGGGGTTTTGTTTCCATGTGTATCTGACAATGTTTCTGGTTAGTAAAGCTTGCAAGGGCTTTTCAAATGCAAATATATCAATTATTTGTTATTAAAACAACATTTGTCTCAGTTT
Organism: uncultured Prevotellaceae bacterium; assembly: GCA_946406585.1. The sequence goes on from CAMJLI010000015.1 coordinate 13,030, forward strand.
TTCCTTTGCGTCATTGTCCATAATGAAAAGGCGGATAAGAAGTGAGACCTCTTATCCGCCAAGAAAACCATATGTCTTGTTCTTATTTAGCCAAACCTATATAGAACAGGTTGCCTGTGTCGGCTTTCGTCAGAGTGTGTGTGCCTTTGGGCAATGTCACAGTCAGTGTGCCTTGACCGGATGTTCCATTGTCTGCGCTTCCAGTCAGTTTCTCTCCGTCAACCTTGATGTTGTATCTGGTGTCATTAGTACCGAACACCAAAGTGAGGGTCATGTCTTCTTCCGTTGTGAATGTAACAACTGTCTTTGACTCAATCTTCAAGCACCATGTCAACTCCACACCGTTTACTGTCGCTGTTCCTTTCGTATTGGAATAACTGCCATTTTCAATAGTGAAGAGGGTGTTTGATGGGCCGTTTTCCGTAAATGTACATTCCACATCGGCTGTTATGGTTGAGCCACTTGGGTCATCACCCGGGTCGACACCTGGGTCGTCTCCGCCTCCTCCAGTGTTGCCGCCATCACTGATTGTCTCGCCACCGAAAATGCCTTGCAGAAGAGATTTGTATTCCTTGATGGCTGTTTCGAGACCTGTATTTATTTCATAGTCTGTGTCATCTTCAGAAGTAAATGTCCATTGGAAGTCTCCATGCCCCATGCGGCCGGCGCCATGCCATCCTTCTACTTTGGACGGTACGTCTGCTGGTGCATCTGGTGTGTAGGAGTACATCAGACTGGCATTGGTGTCGAAGTTGTCGTATGTGGTTCCACCTACGATGGCCTTGACGCTGGATGGAACGATGTCACCGCGTGATGTCGCTTCCCATGCATCGAAGGAGCCTGCATTCTGTTGGTATGTGGTGTAGTTGCATTTTTCTGCGAACACATTGTTGAAACTCTTTATCATTCCTCCATTTTCTCCAGAGAATGTGCCACCATCATGACCTTGAAGGGATATCAACATGGGGTATTTGGTGTTGCGGAAATAGTTGTTTTCAACAAAGGCACTTGAACCCGTGGTTGCTCCTACTCCATATTTGGATACTCCGTCAAAATAGTTGTTCCATACATGGACAGACATCGTGCGAATGCGTGGATGGCGTGAGTCGGAATGGTCATACCAATTATGGTGATATGTGATGTAGTTGGGACCGCTTTCGCTCTTCATTCCTGACATGGTCGACTTGCCTGTGTCCCAGAAATGGCAATTGTCTATTGTCACATATTTTGAATCGCTCTTCACATCAATAGCTCCATCGCCTTTGACTTGGTCGCCTCCTTTGTTTTTGCCATAGAACACGTCTATGTGGTGCACCCAAATGTTGGAGTTGTCTGTGTCGAGAGAAATGCCGTCATCCATGCATTGCATGATTCCAAAATTGCGCAACTCTACATCCTTGCAATTGCGTACCAATATGCCGAAGCCGTAAATGGTGGCATCTTCTCCTATTCCTTCTATGGTGATGTTCATCTCGGAATCCTCTTTGTTGCCTTTCACCTGCAGGCCTTCTTCTTTACTGCCAATGGAATCCAAGTCGTTGACGGTGATTTTGCCCAAGAGGCGGAAACTCATGGGGGTTTGGTCGTAACCCTTTTGATAGGCATCTATGATATGCTGCATTCCTTTGAAAGTTGCAGTTTTGCCTTTTCCGTCCACAACAACACTGCTTGTGATGGTCTTCACGGTATTCTTGGTCACATAGAATACCTTTGCACCTTCTTTTAGAGAACCATCGTTCTTGTAAGCTCCTACACCAGAATGGTTGAAGTGTGCAAAGCCCTCGCGAACATAATTGGCTACTTTTATGTTCTCTGCATAACTGGCGGCACTCTCTACCTCTGCATCGCTTACCACGGGGACAACCTTGAAAGAATAGTCGTTGCCGGCAACAAGACCTACCATGTCTGCACGGCCGTATGTGCCATAGTCGCGAACAAGCATGTTGTCAAGCTTTGTGTAGCTGCCGATTTTGCCACCTTTTATATATACTGCATAGTTGGTGGCTCCCTCGTATGGTTCCCATTTCACGTATGCAGACTCAAGCCAGCCTTTGGATTCTGTAATGACAACACCATTGTTTGTGATGTCGGCATTCTCGCCTTGGCTTATTCCCTTGGAGAACGATATGTTTTTTACAGAGCCATAATATGTGTCGGAATTGCCTGACTTGGTGGTTACTACTACTGTTGACTCTTCCTTGTCCATATCTACGGAGTTGAGGCTGGACGTGTCGTAATAGTTGATTCTGCCGTCAAGCGTCTCCACATACATCTGGTTGTTTTTTGAATTGCGGTTTACACTATTGGTGACCACATCTTCATGAAGACTTGCTGCTGCTCCTGGTATTACAACAACCTTGTCTGTGGATACATCGCTGATTTCAAGTGTGTAGATATACAATCCACCAGTTGGCTTCAACACTACATCTCCGTTGCTGTTAACTTTTGCCTCACCTGTTTGTTCTGATGTGGATTCTGTGAAACCATTAACGGCCGTGGCGTTGTCTGAAAGTGTGAAGGTGCGTTCGCTGCTCGTGTTTGATGATTTGTATCTCACCTTTATGGTTTGGCCTTTCATCAAGTTTGGTATTGTGATGGGGTTGCCGGAACCTCCTACATACAGACGGCCTGCGCCAAGGCGAATCTGGCCAGTCTCGTTGTCCGTGCAGGTGAAGAGCAAGCCTTTGGCGAAGTCCAACTCTTTGTTGGAGGCTATCAACGGCTCGTTTGTCAAAGACTTTACGTAGCAATATCTTTTGCTGCTGTCATATATCCAGTTGCCTGTGTTGTCTGATTTCAACAAGTTCTCGTCTGCACTGCTGATGCTTGTGAAATCAAATGTGGTTTCACCGAATGCCATGTTGCTCATCTGGCACACCAACATCAATAATAGTGCTATATATTTCTTACTTTTCATAATCGACAGTTTTATGTGTTCTTTTTAATGCACTTTCTGAAGTCTCTGCATACAACTATTTGACGCTTAGGTCGCTCGACTCTCCATCGATGGTGATGGTGAAAGAGGAGAGCGTTGTTCCTCCTAGAATCATTTTTACCAGCTCTGAGACATCGGCTACAGATATTTCTCCATTGCCATCCAAGTCTGCAACAGAAACGTCAAAGTCGTCCCTGCTTACACCTAATATGTAACTCACTATTGATGACACGTCGGAAACAGAGAGCGTGCCGTCTCCGTTAACGTCACCTGTCATCTTTTGTTGTCCATCTGGTGAAATGAGATACGCTCCAAGTGCATCCATGCTCTCGCCAGCCACAAATGGTGAAACGTAATTGCCGCTTGTAAACATGTAACCGCCTACAGCGGGAGTGGTGGCGTTGAGTGTGCCTATGAAATCGTATGCCTCACCTGCTATGGTGCTGCCTTCTGAAATGTTGGAAACAAGTACTTCTGAACATTCTATCTTGCTTACATCCTTGCCCGTCTTTATGATGTATGGGATGCCCGACTTGATATCCTTGACAGTGGAATAGTTTATGTGGCCTGGCGCACCCTCGTCCATGGTCGCTATTATGGTGCCCTCGCCAAAAATGTCGGATATGGAGGATTCTGGTATGTCGAAAGGAAGACAAAGTGATGACCATTCACCTGATTTCAGGGTCTTGCCAACTTCCACTCCAACTACTTTTCCTCCAAAAGTCTTGATGGTTTTCAGGTTGTCGTAATTGTTCCCGTTGAATACTGCAACATAGTTGAAACCTATGTTGACAGACGTGAGAAGTTCGGTTTGGCTTGTGCCATCCTCAAATGTCAAAGTCACATCATCGCCAGAGAACGTCATTCTCGTGGCAAATTTGTTTACCACATTGCCGTTCACTTGAACCGTCTCCTTGGAGTCTGCATGGACATATAGTGCCGCCCATGCCAACAATAAGCAGGATAAAATAGTTCTTTTCATAAATGAGATATTAAGTTTGATTGATTTCAAGTAGTCTCAATAAAATGCCTTGATTGTCAGCACTTCTGCAAAGATAGTAAATTATAATAATAATGTGTTTAAATGTAATGCAGAAAATGAAATTTAAAACGAAAACGTTTGCAAATTACATTGAAGGTTTGCAAATGACTTCATATCATGATGAAAGCCACACCATGGTCTTCGTGTGACAAATGGTGTGGCTTCACTGTATTGGGCGTGGCAAGTACCTATCTTGTCTGTTTTTTCCCATCTATTATATAAATGCCGTGTGAAGATGGCTTTTCCACTTTCAAGCCTCCTATTGTGTAAGTTCCTTTGCTGTTGGTCTGGTTCTTGCCTTTTAGAGGATGGATGCCTGTTGTTGGGTCTTTGTAGTCTATGTTGTTTAGCACTACTTCATTGCGGTTGTTGTCAATATGTATGTTGAAGACAATGCGGGCTATGGCTTCCTTTGTAGCAGACAGCTTGTATCGCAGTGCCTGTCCGAATGTGATGTCCTGGCCATTGGTCAGCCTGTTGGGATATTCACCGATGTTGAAAGTCAGGGTGCTTGCATTCATCTCACTATATGCGTATCCGCTGTTATAGTCAGTGACAACACCGCTTTTTGAAAACCAATGACCATAACCATTGGCTGTGGAACCTCTGTTTACAAGGCTTAAGTTCGTGGGATTCAATGGATAGAACATTATTCTTCCAATTGCAGGACCACCGCTCGAATAGGCTTGCATCTTGCTGGATATTGTTGAGGGATCCATTTGGAAGGCAGTGCCAAGAGTGGCCAATGCTTGGCCAGACAATGTTACTGCCGTTGCTGTGTAGTCGCTTCTCACTGGCATGTAGACATCGTAAGTCAGTGTGACATCGGACACTTCTCGACCATCTATCTCTGGAGCTACGTATACAGTGGCGCCGTTGCCTATGTCTGTGCCTTCGATGTCGATCGTGTAGGGCCAGTGCTCTGCATTGGTGACCGACTCTGTCCATTTGTGTTGGACATATGTCTTGGGGGCAGGCACCACGATCATCCACAGGCGTTCGGTTCCTTCCGGCACTGTCATCTTGACGTCATTCGTCACGTCGTTGTTCGTTTGGCAATAGATAGAGTCTTCATTGAAGTATTGCCGGCTGCCGTCTTTCATCAGTGCCACATAACCTAACCTGAAACCTCGTTGAGAGGATATGGTGGGGCGCAAGTAGGTGGTACGGGTGGTCTTCTGCCATTTCGATTCACCATTGAATAGTTCGGCAGGGTCGTTCTTGGCCAAGTTGCTGGCTGCTTTCAACGCCGTGAAGTGAACAGTTATTTCTGTTCCAGGCGAAGGCACTTTCAGCGGTATTACGTTAAATCCCGTTGACTGAGGTGTGCTGGATAGGGCTACTTGGTATTTGTGGTCTCCTATCATGCAGCAGCGGTATGTGAAATCTCCTATGTGGGAATTGCGGTAGGGAACGCAGGCTTCAAAGTCCCATGTGGCACATCGGGCGGCATATTCATAATATAATTTGAATAGACCTGAAACATCAAGCTTCTTGTTTGCCATCAGCGCCTCGTTGAAATCTTTGGAGCCGGTCAGGGGTTGGCGCCATATCTGCCCAATTGTAGTTATGTCATTGTATTTTTGACATAGGAAATAGTGCAGCCAGTATGATTGGTACCTGTGCCATTCGTGTGTGAATGCGAGGTTGTGGGAATTCCTGAATATGTCGATGCTCTGGGAGAACATCAGGTTGGGGTACGATTGGTTGGCTTGCCATTGTGCCGTCTGCTCCCAGATGGTTTGGCCGTTGCCTACGGGAAGATGGAAACCGGTGCCTATGGTTTGGGATGAATTGTGGTTGTTGCCGGATGCATCGGAGTAGCACATGTAGTGGAATGAGTGCCCCACTTCATGAGCTACGGAATGACCCACGGGCTTGCATGCGGAAGGACCCAGCCACAATGCTGACACCTCAAAGTCATAGCCTCCACCATAACATACCCAGTCTTTGGTGTGGTTGAGCAGTACCATGACCTTGTATTTGCGCAAGTTGGTCTTTTCTTTGTCTACGAAACCTAATTGGTTGATTTCCAAATCATAGAAGGCTTCACATTTCTGTAGCAAATCTTGCTCGTCCACACGGTAATCGGTGGGTGATTTTGAGGGTAGGGTGGAGCCGTAGCCTTTATCCCAAAATACAATGACATTGTCTGATTCTACGGAACGGGATTTCGACCATGTATAACGATTTGTTGGGTCGCTTTCAGAATACAACAGCGAGTCGGAAGGCCATGGGTGCTTCCATTCGTCAGGAATGTAGACTGTTTTTTGTGCCATGACAATGTTGAATGTCATACCTGCTAAAAAGAATAAAAGACAGAACCTTTTCATCTTGAATGTTGAAAAAATTTTTGTGATTGTGTTAAGTAGGTGTTCTAAAAATGATGGTATCTAGTAGATTGTTGGGAAAATGATTGGCGGAAAAAACATCTTCTGATGTCATTTTCCGCCATTTATCGCATCGGCATTTTCAATAATTAATTGAAATCATTGCCTTGTTAGTGCCATGTTTTTCTATGTTGTTATTGCTTCACCACTTTTTTGATGATGTTGATGATTCTTTCAACATCTTTGTCGGTGACGCATGGACCTGAAGGCAGGCAAAGTCCTTTCCTGAACAACTTTTCGCATGTGCCATTAACATAGGCTGGTGCATCCTTGTATACTGGTTGTGTG
>CAMJLI010000016.1 GCA_946406585.1 uncultured Prevotellaceae bacterium
TGAGCACCCGACGCACCATAATGTATCGTTATTGATTGCAAGGTGAGGCAGGCAACTACCTCACCATCACTTTTCGCACCACATCACCCTTTTTCACCACATACACACCCTTGGGCAAAGAAGAAAGAGGGGAATTCATCACTTGCCCGGACAAATTGCACACCACATCCTCGCGTCGCTTGTCTGTAGAAAGAGTTTCTTCAATCCCTGCCTCAACATCCTTCAGGCGGATGGTGAGATAAAGGTCGTCGGTCTGGTCGGCCCATTCCGTTCCCATATATGATGTGTCGCTGAGCATGCTCTTGATGGCATCCTCAGCCGTATCCATCATGTAGATATACATGGAATAAGCCAAGAAAACACGTGTGTCCTCACTCTGGTTGTCGAACACCAAGTCGCAAGCAAACTTGCAGTCAGACTGCATCTGCTTGTCTACATCGTTGACAGCATCCTTGAGATGTTCGTTCCCTTCAAACATGGTGAAGACAACTTTGCGCATGGTCTCCGCGAATGCCGTGGTGGCAATGTCGGAAAGTTCGTTCGGGTCTGTCGGCACGTCGTTTATGACATTGGCAAAAATCGGGTCGGAAGCGAAATCGCTGAGCATCTTGTTGAACACCGATATATAGCGAGTGGACAACAACGACATGGAATAGTCGAGCGTGGCGTCCACCTTGTTGCGAGCCACAGCCTGAAGCGGGTCGATATTCCCTACACGCTCAACAGACCTGGTGTCTACATTCATCCATGCCAGATTGTCGGAGAGCGTCAGCACCCTATATTGGCTTGGATAAGTGACAGTGGAAGCAGAACTGATTTCCACCAAGGTGTCGGCCTTCTCAAATCCAGGGATTCTTGATATGTTTGGCATGTGCATGTGTCCTGTGAGCACCACTTTTATTCCGTGGTCGGCAAAGAGGCGTGCTATGCTGTCGCCGTTCTCTGTGGCTGCCGAAGACATGAGTGTGGACTGCCCATTGTAGTGCTGCAACAGTTGATGGTGAACAGCAGCTATCACCACCTTTTCCTGTTCTGCAGCCTTGTCGGCCTCCTCAAGAACCCAGTCGAGTGTCTCCTGCCTGATACGTCCGAACTCGGCATCCCCAAAATGAGTGTCACCCCTACTTGGAATGCGGCAGTCGTCGATGCCGAGGAAAACCAAGCCGTCGATAGGTTCACAAGCATAAGACAAGGAATAAGGGTCGCGACTTGTGGCATTTCCTATTCCAAAAGAAGCATAGATAGCCTCGAATTCCTCAGGCACGATGGTCTCTGCCGGTTCCACTCCACCAGCAGTATATTTTCTCGCCTCGACATTCTCCATGTCGTGGTTTCCCGGGATGACAAGAGTGGGAATGCCCATGTCTAGTAGTTCGTAAAGCTTTTCCACCACCTTCTGATGACTCTTTCTTTCACCAGCACTGGTCAAGTCGCCGGGAATGATTACCAAGTCGGGATGCAGGGCCTTGATAGAGTCTATGTATGCACAAAAAATCTCATAACTTTGCGGAATTAGTTTTCTGTCCAGGCTCATGGCTTTTACAAAAGAAGAATTGTCCGGGTCTTCCACCAATTCTGGACTCATGACATGGATATCCGAAACCAGCACTATCCGCTTTCCCACATCAAGCAAGGGGTAGTTGCCTATGGAGAAATCCAGTGAAGCCTTCTCCACCTCATCCTTGCTCATCAGCAGTGCCTTGTAGTGCCCCGGTTGGAGAGCATCCCCCACCTCGAAAGAGCCTTCTTTGCCCTTGATGCTGCATTGCACCTTCTGAGGCACCATCGACAAATCGTGATACAGCAAGATGACATCACCCTTTGCCGTTCCCTCATAATCAATGACCACAGGCGTTCCCGGCATGAATGAAGAATCGCCAGCCCTAAGCGACATCTTTTGCGCAGAAACATTGCAGCATACAGCAGCTATAATTGCAAGCAATGTATATTTTAATATATATTTCATATAGAATAAGGTATGTTTTATGAAAACAAGGAATTATCATTCCATCGAGTGAGCAAAAGTAACAAAAAAGCAGCGAAAGCCAACAAAAAAGTCAATAAATTGTTGGACAAGCTTACAAAAACCTTGCATCAAACAAGTAAAGGCAACACATGTCATGCCAAATTGTCACATATTGACACTTTCATGCGTCAACAAAAGTAAAATTGTATTTAAAACAGACAATGCTACGTTAACGGGAACAGAATGATTGTTAAAAGAGGACAAATTATTAATATAAATTTCTGTTTAACATTTTTTGCGTCTAATTTTGCAGTACTAAAAAATAGCTTGAACAGCGGAAACACACCATATAAGGAAACAACATAACATAATAAATATACAAGAACTATGAACAAAGAAAAGTTGAAGAAATCAACCTGTGCATTGATGATGGCACTAGCCATAAGCACAGCGCAAGCCGCCCCATTGGTAGAGGGGCCAGTAGACCTCACCTACGCCGCCGAGAAAGCCGTTCCTGCCGTCGTTCACATCAAGTATGTGCAAAACTCCAAGATTACGACCGTGGAAGTGGAAGACCCCTTTGGCGGTTTCTTCGATCCATTCGGTTTCTTCGGCAATCCCGGCAACGGGCAGAAACAACAGCGCCAGGTGCAGACCCCGAAACGTGAAGCAAGCGGCTCTGGCGTAATCATTTCCCCAGACGGATACATAGTGACCAACAACCACGTGGTGGAAGGAGCTGACGAATTGACAGTCACCCTCAACGACAACCGTGAATTTTCCGCCCGCATCATTGGCACGGACAAGACCACCGACCTTGCACTTGTCAAGGTGGACGGCAAAAACCTCCCAAGCCTCCCCATCGGCGACTCTGACAAGCTAAAGATAGGAGAATGGGTAATAGCCGTGGGCAACCCCTTCAACCTCAACTCAACAGTGACGGCCGGTATCGTCAGCGCCAAGGCACGCTCGCTGTATGCCAACGGCGTGGAGTCATTCATCCAGACCGATGCAGCCATCAACCAAGGCAACTCCGGAGGAGCGTTGGTGAACACACAAGGCGAGCTGGTGGGAATAAACGCCATGCTCTATTCCCAGACAGGCAGCTACAGCGGATATGGCTTTGCCATTCCAACCACCATCATGAACAAGGTGGTGAGCGACCTGAAGAAATATGGCACGGTGCAACGTGCTGTGCTGGCCATCCAAGGCTCCGATGTCCATCGTTACATCGACAGCCAGAAAGCCAAAGGCAATGAAGTGGACCTTGGCACCAACGATGGTGTGTACATCCAAAAGGTAGAGGATGGCGGCGCAGGCTCTGACGCAGGTCTGGAAGAAGGCGACGTGATTACCGCAGTGGACGGAAAGAAAGTGACAAAGATGGCAGAACTGCAAGAAATACTCGCCAACAAGCGACCTGGCGACCAAGTGAAGATCACCTATCTGCACAAGAAGGCTAAGAAGGAAAAGACCGTCACGCTGAAGAACTCACAAGGCACCACCGACGTGGTGAAGACCGCCGACCTGGACATCCTTGGCGCCAACTTCAGGGAGATAACCGACGACCAGAAGAAACAACTTGGCATCAACTACGGCCTGGAGGTTATCAAGATAAACAAAGGCAAGCTTCAAGATGAAGGCGTGGCCAAAGGATTCATCATCCAAAAGGTGAATGACGAGCCGATGAAGACCATCGACGACATACAGAAAGTGGTGAAAGAAGCATCCACTAGCAAGGATCCCGTGCTCATCATACAGGGCATTTACCCAACAGGAAAGAAAAAATACTTTGCTGTGCCATTGAGCGACTGACACACTTGCCCGCATATTGTGCCAAAGGATTGACACCATTATCTACAAGTTGTGAAAATACCAAACAAATGCGCAAATATTTGCGCATTTGTTTGTCGTTTAGACAAAATAGTAGTATTTTTGCATCCACTTAGATTAATGCTACATGAGACAACTGAAAATCACACAATCGATTACCAATCGAGAGAGCGCATCTCTTGAGAAGTATCTGCAAGAAATAGGGCGCGAAGAGCTAATCTCTGTGGAAGAGGAAGTGGAGTTAGCCCAACGTATCCGCAAAGGCGACAGAAAAGCCTTGGAGAAATTGACGCGTGCCAACTTGCGATTTGTGGTATCTGTAGCCAAGCAATATCAAAACCACGGCCTCAGCCTGCCCGACCTCATCAACGAGGGCAATCTTGGACTAATCAAGGCTGCGGAGAAATTCGACGAGACGAGAGGCTTCAAGTTCATCTCTTACGCCGTATGGTGGATAAGACAGAGCATCCTGCAAGCCATTGCCGAACAAAGCCGGATAGTTAGGCTGCCGCTCAACCAGGTGGGATGGGTCAACAAGATAAGCAAGGTGCTCAATCAATTCGAGCAAGAGAACGAGCGCCGCCCAAGCATCGACGAGATAGCAGCATCTGTGGAATTGCCGGAAGACAAGATAGAGGATGCCCTGAAAGTGAACACACGCCACATATCCATGGACGCACCATTGGCAGATGGCGAAGAAAACAGCCTGATAGACATCCTCCCTAACGATGACGCCCCCATGGCCGACACCGAACTCGTGATGGAGTCCTTGCGCAATGAGATAAACCGCGCACTGCTGACACTCAACGAGCGCGAACGCCTCATAATAGAAGCATTCTTCGGCATCAACCAGCCAGAAATGACCCTGGAAGAAATCGGAGACAAATTCGGCTTGACACGCGAGCGAGTAAGGCAAATCAAAGAGAAGGCCATCAGAAGGTTGCGACACAACACCAAGAACAAGTTGCTAAAGGCATATCTTGGACAATAACGCCCCTACGAGGCAAAACCATTAAAGTTTTAAGGTAAAAGGAAACTATCATTGATGAGAATAATCCTGAAAGCAATAATTATTGTGTTCATTACATTTTCTGCCATTCCTACATGGGGCAAGATGAAATGCACACCAATTTATATTTTTGGCTCCGCCATCTCCTTCACCGACTCACTTGTCTACATAACAGACATACAGATATTGGATAGCGCATGGTTGGACGACAAGAACGACTTCTTGTTGAAACGCCACGAATATTCCAACCAACTGCGAAGCTATTTCACACAGCATGGCATATCTTCACGCACTTGCCATGTGGAATTCTCAACAAGCGAGAAAAAGATTCTAAAGAAATATGAACGTCTGAGGAAGAAGCTCAACGGGACAAAAAAACATCCCAAGCATTATGATCTTCGCGAAGTGGACGAAGAAGAATTTTCTTTCTCCATCGTGCAGCCAGACGTCATCTACGATGAAGATACCAATGCCAGCATAAGCAAAAAGGCAAAAAAGCGCGCCGAGAAATCAAAAGACAAGAAATCACGCGGCTCTCTAAAGAACAGTGGCCGCAATGGAAAAAATGATGGCGCAGATGAAACTCCAGCCATGCCTCCACGACATTAAGAAAAAAACAATATCATTACCAAATAATAATGACAAACAAAGAAACCCACTATTTCTGCATAGCAGGACACCATATCAAGGTGACGTTTGCCGACAACAAATTGAACAACATGAACCTCATGAGGGCCTATTACCCTTTCCTTGAGGATAACTCAAAAGAAGAGAACATAGTGTTTAGCATGTATGTTGACGACAACCAGCCAGCCATTCCCAAAGAAGAGCGTGAAAGAATCAAGGTCTTTGAAACAGGCAACGGCAATATCATAATCGACAGCATAAACAAAGGCGGTTACCAATTCATTTTTAAAGACCTGAATGAAAAAGAATGCTGCATGTTCCAAGTTTCAGAGGACTTTCATGATTTGAAATTGGCCCTGACAGGTAATTACGACATGCGCTCCTTTGGCATCAACTACGCCACGATGATGGGATTCGGGATGGCCACAAGCGACAAGCAGACATTGCTCATACACTCCTCATTGGTGAGACAAGGAGATTATGGCTATGCTTTTCATGCTATCAGCGGCACGGGCAAATCCACCCAGGTAAGCATGTGGTTGCGCTTTATCCCCGACTGCGACCTGATGAATGACGACAACCCCATCATACGCGTCATCGACGGCAAGGCATATATCTATGGCAGTCCCTGGAGCGGCAAGACTCCCTGCTACCGCAACACTAAAGCCAAGCTAGGCGCACTGACACGCATCGACCGCGACAGCAAGAACTGGGTGGAGAAACTCTCCCCCATCGAAGCCTTCACTTCCATCCTCGCCTCCGTAAGCAGCCTGAAATGGGATGTAAAAGAATATAGGAATATTTGCGACACCGTGACAAAGGTGGTGGAGTGCACCAATGCATACATATTGCACTGCCTTCCCAACAGGGAGGCTGCTGAAGTGTGCTACGAGGCAATAGCCATAAAAGACTAAAGACAAAAAGATGAGTCAAGACAAATCAGGAAGCCACATGCCCAAGATGAAGAGCATGCAGATGGAAAACAGGCTTTTCTTCCCCATCGTCATCGAGGAGATAAAGAAAGGGCACACCGTCACCATCAATCTTCGTGGAAACAGCATGAGACCATTCCTTGAATCACAACGCGACAAAGCCATGCTCACAAGTCCCCAAAACCTGAAAGTGGGCGACCCTGTATTGGCAGAAGTAGAGCCTGGCCATTACGTGCTTCACCGCATCATCAGCATCGAAGGTGAAAAAGTCACCCTCATGGGCGACGGCAACCTGGGTTGGGAGCATTGCAAATTGGAAGATTTCAGAGCCGGCGTGGTGGGGTTCTACCGCAAAGGGCGCACAAAACTCGACCGCATCGATGGCACCAAATGGAAAGTGTACTCATGGTTCTGGACCCGCCTGCGCCCTGTACGCAGATACCTCTTGGCGGCATATCGACGCATTTGGCTTAAAATATTCAAGGTGAAGCTACCAGAAGGAATACAACAATAGAAACAATAACAACATCACCCATTTTCCAAAAAACATCATTTATGAAAGCAAAAACAGGATTCAACCTACGTGAAGTTTGTGGCGAGCAAATCATCGTGGCCGAAGGCAAGGAAAACATTGACTTCACTAACATCATCAGCATGAACGAAACGTCAGCTTTCCTTTGGAACAGCATAAGCGGCAAGGAGTTCACCTACGACGACCTTGCACAACTTTTGGTAGACAACTATCAAATCGACGAGAACACACCATTGGATTTCGAGCGCGCTCGTGAAGATGTGAAAAACGTGGTGGAAAAGTGGATTGAAGCCGGCATAGTGGAAGAATAACCAAAACTTCAACATCCATACAAAGAGTGTGCCCCTGTGGCACACTTTTTTCATGTCAAAAAAACAGGCTACCGGAAGCAAGCAACGACCAATTCAGGAAAAGACACCACCCCTATAATAATAATTGTTTTATACAAAAAAATGACCCCCGCCAATTCCTGCACCTCACGGTGGAGGAATTTTTGGGTGTCACAGAATTAAAAGATCAGCATTGAAAATTTATCAATTTGTCATACCCTGAAACTAACACTCAAATTATCCTATCGAATAAAAAAATATGAATTATTATAGTTTATGAAACACAGGCATCCTCTGATAACCTGCCGAAAGAGGACATGTCACCATTATCAACACACACACATTGCAGTACATGCAACATGCATTATCACCAAAGCAAAACAAAGGACATAAAAATCCCCTAACTTGCCTAAAAATGATACGTCAAAAATGTCTGAAATAATTCCTCAATCAATTATAAGTGCAAATATACAATCTTTTTGCAGAACAAGCAAAAAAAAACACGAAAAAATGTAAAAAAGCTGATTTTCCCAAGATTAGGACAAATAATCATGTATAAAAAAAGAGAAAAACGGGGAATGAAGAAAAGAAAGAAGCAAGAATTTGGAAAAGACAAAGAAAAAGTCTAAATTTGTAGACCTTAAACTATAACAACATGAAAAAAGTTCTTACAACCATCATTCTTGCACTTTCATTCATCACATATTGTAGTGCAGAAGTAAATCGCCCCAAACTGATAGTGGGAATAGTAGTAGACCAGATGAGGTGGGACTATCTTTACTATTATTACGACCAGTATGGCGACAACGGACTGAAACGCCTTCTCAACAGAGGTTTCAGTTGCGATAACACAATGATAAGCTACGTCCCCACTGTTACAGCCATAGGCCATAGCTGCGTGTATACAGGGTCGGTGCCAGCCTTCACAGGCATAGCAGGCAACAATTTCATTCTCGACGGAAGGAATGTGACCAGTGTGACCGACACCACAGTGCATGCCATTGGCTCAGACATCAGTCACAAGGACGGCAAATGCTCGCCACGCAACCTATTAGCCAACACCATTGGCGACCAACTGAAATTGGCTACCAACTTCAAATCGAAAGTGTTCGGAGTGGCACTGAAAGACCGTGCCTCCATCCTTCCAGCCGGACATGCTGCAGACGGAGCATATTGGTGGGACGGAGCAGCAGGGCACTTCATCACCAGCAGCTACTACATGGACAAATTGCCCAAATGGGTGGATTTTTTCAACAGCAAGAACAACACGGAGCCAAATTTCGACATAAAGACCTCAACACAAGGTGTGACAATGACGTTCAAAATGGCAGAAGAATTGTTGAAGAACGAACGACTTGGAAAGCATGACGTCACCGACATGATAGCCGTCAGCATCTCATCCACCGACGCCATCGGCCACACCTACAGCACTCGCGGCAAGGAAAACCACGATGTATACATGCAGTTGGACAAAGACCTGGCACATTTCCTGCAAGTGCTCGATAGAGAAATAGGCGAAGGCAATTACCTGCTCTTCCTCACTGCCGATCATGGAGCAGTGCACAACGGCAACTTCATGAACGCCCACAAACTACCTGGCGGCGGCTATTCATCGCAACCGGTAAAAGAAAAACTGAACAAGCATTTGGCAAGCGTATTTGGAAAAGAAGGCAACTATGTGGCACACATTATGGACTGTCGCATCTATCTCGACCATGGATTCATCGAGAAAAACAATCTCGACCTGCAAAAAGTGAAAAAGGAAGCTGTCGCATTGATGAAGCAAGACCCACAATTCGCATACGTGGTAGACTATGAAGACATCGCCAATGCGAGCGTTCCACAATTCCTCCGCGAGCGCATCATCAACGGATACAACCGCATGCGCAGTGGCGACATCTGCGTGATCCTACAAGGCAGCCACATGCATGGCACAGTAGGTCCCGACTACAAAGGCACATCCCATGGCACATGGAACCCCGACGACTCACACATACCACTTATCTTCATGGGATGGCACGTGAAAGAAGGAAACACAAGCACACCCACATACATGACGGACATAGCAGCCACAGTATGCGCCATGCTACACATACAAATGCCCGACTGCTGCATAGGCAACGCAATACAAGAAGTGTGGAAATAACACCCTTTTGTGCGCACACAATTTTTGTTAACACTATTTAACTTTTAACAAATATCTGACTATCAGACTATTGCAAAAATGTTACAAAATAGGCCAAAAAAAAAGTGAAAAAAAAGTTTTGATACGAAAAAGAATTCATACCTTTGCATCGTTTTAACAAACATACGTTTTACAGATTAAAAAAGCAAAGAAAAAATGAAGAAATTATTTTTTATGTTCGTAGCTATGGCAGCCATGACTTTCGCTGCTTGTGACAATGCTCCTAAGACTGAGGCTGCTCCTGAAGAGACCGCTACAGAGGAAACTGTTGAAGCTACTACTGACAGCCTTGCTACTGACAGCCTTGCTACTGACAGCACAGCTACAGAGGCTCCTGCTGACAGCACCGTGACTGAGGCTCCTGCTGACAGCGCCGCTGTTGCCGAGTAATCACGACGAACAAAAAAATTCCAAAAAAACGGCCCGGTCAATAGACTGGGCCGCAATTTTTTTATAATGGCAATTCAGAAAACTTCCTCTTTCTTCGGAAGTGATATTGCCACAATATGCAGAACGAGGTTCGCTGTTCCACCCTAGCCACACATCTTGCAGCTTGTATTCGCCTCCTGTCTTCCTTGAATTGCGGCAACCATTTCCGAAATGCCTTTCTGGCCTGGAAAATGGCCTTGCAATCCCCCCAGTTTCCATTAAGAATCAAGGTTTGAAACGCAGCAAGATAATCCAGGAACCACCTCAACCTCATGACATTCTTCAATTCATCATCAGGAAGATTTTTGTAGAGCATTGTCAGGTTGTTTCGAAAATTCAGAAAGGTCTTTCTTGGATTACCTTTTGGCAAAGTACCCCCTCCAAGATGGTATACGAAACTGCCAGGCAGGCAATACACCTTTCTACCCATTGTTGCAAGCCTCCAGCATAGGTCAATTTCCTCATTGTGGGCAAAGAAGCGAGCATCAAGGCCTCCCACCTTCAAGTAATCCTCTGCCCTTATCATCAGGCAAGCCCCTGTAGCCCACAGCACCTCGCACGGTTTGTCATATTGTCCATGGTCCTCTTCCACCACGTCAAATATACGTCCCCTGCAGAAAGGATATCCCAAGCGGTCGATAAAGCCACCCGCGGCTCCAGCATACTCAAAACTGTCACGGTGGTTTAGCGACAACAGTTTTGGCTGACAAGCAGCCACCTCCGGATGTTTGTCCATCCATTCCACCATTGGTGTCAACCAGTCGCAAGTGACCTCTATGTCAGAATTGAGCAACACAAAATACTCCGCATCG
This sequence comes from uncultured Prevotellaceae bacterium, assembly GCA_946406585.1. Next base: position 10,655 of record CAMJLI010000016.1, read on the forward strand.
ACTTGGGCCAAAGCCCTGTTATATCCTTCAGCAAAGCCCCAGTTCTTGTCAAACAAGATAAGCCTCACATCAGGAAAGTGTTCACGCAAATAAGCCACAGAACCATCTGTAGAAGCATTGTCAGCCACATATACAACAGCACCTTTGGAAAAAGTCACTACAGAGGAGAGGTACTTGTCGAGCATCTCCCGTCCGTTCCAATTGAGAATCACCACAGCCACCTTGTCCATAAGCTCACTTGTTGATGGCAGCCATCAGTGCTGTCTTGTCTTGATTAAAGCCCATCAATTTCACACTAACTATTTGGTTGTCGAGGGAAGGGTCGGCTACAAGCGGGGGCAGTTCCACACGAATATAGTTTCTTGTGAATCCATGCATGGCTTTTCCACGCTGCGCCTTTTCCATAAGCACTTCAGCCGTCCCGCCTATATGCCGTTCATAGAAACCATGAGTCATTTCATCTGAAAGAGCCAACAGCAGTGCCGCCCGGCGCTTCTTCTCAGCCTCGTCAACAACATGAGGAATGCGCAGGGCAGCCGTCCCTGGTCTTTCAGAATAAGGGAACACATGCAGTTGTGAGACATCCAACGACATGAGGAAATCCTCCGTTTTCTTGAAATATTCATCGGTCTCACCCCTCATGCCCACAATTACATCCACTCCGATAAAGGCATCGGGCATCAAACTCTTCACAAGTTTCACCTTTTGTGCGAAGAGAGCAGTATCATATCTACGGTGCATTATTTTCAGCACCTCGTCGGCACCACTTTGCAAAGGTATATGAAAATGAGGCATGAAGGCTCTGCTTTGTGCACAATACTCTATCAATTCATCCGTCATCAAGTCTGGTTCGATACTACTGATGCGATATCGTTCTATTCCATCCACCTTGTCAAGAGCCTTGACCAAATCGACGAAACTTTCTCCGGTGTTCTTCCCGAAATCACCAATGTTGACACCTGTGACAACTATTTCCTTGCCACCCTCACGAGCAGCTTGCTCAGCCTGTCCTACCAGGTCGCTTATGGTGGCGCTCCTGCTAAACCCACGAGCATATGGTATGGTGCAATATGTGCAGAAATAATCGCACCCATCCTGCACCTTGAGGAAGTATCGTGTTCGGTTTCCCCTTGAGCAGCTATGAGCGAAGGAACGGATTTCCTTTGTTTTCACAGTAAAGCATTTGGCCGGAGCATCAGCCTGTTTCCCTGCAGTCCATGCTTCCGAAAGATACTGCATCAAGGAAGCCTTCTCATTAGCCCCAAGCACCAGGTCCACCCCAGGTATGCTTCCTACCTTTTGTGGTGACAACTGAGCATAGCACCCCGTGACCACTACAAAAGCGTCGGGATGGTTTCTCACAAGTTTATGTATGGCCTGCCTACACTTGTGGTCGGCTACATCAGTAACCGAGCATGTATTGATGACACACAAGTCAGCTTTTTCGCCCTTGTCCACTACATTGACGCCCACATCCTGCAATTGTCTTGCAAACGTGGAAGTCTCTGAGAAATTCAGTTTGCATCCAAGGGTGTAAAAAGCAGCTTTCTTGCCTTGAAAGGCCGAATAATCAATCATATCAGAGAATTAAAACCCTAGAGATTACAAGCCCAAAGCTTTTTTTGCTGATTCAAGACCTTGGTCTGCAGCTTTTTGGAATAGTTCTTTAGCCTTTACCTTATCCGCTGGCACCCCAGTGCCATCCAAATAGCAGTATCCAAGGCTTAGTTGAGCCATGGGATTGTTCTTCTCGGCAGCTTCATTGAATAATTGCACCGCCTTGGGTTGGTCCATTTTCACATTATTACCCACCAGATAATCATTAGCCAATGCCACAAGAGCCTGAGTGTTGTCCATGGCGATGGCCTTGTCATACATTTCGAAGCCTAGATTCACATCTTTTTCCACGCCGAAGCCATTGTTATAGCACAAAGCAAGGTAATAAGGTGCATAAGGGTCTTTATCCATCTCTTCCCCAAGCCATTTTACAGCTTTGGCAAAAAAGCTGTTGGCTCTGGCATCATCTTTTGCCACCCCATAGCCGAACCTATAACAAAAGCCCATGTAATAGAGAGCTTGAGTATGGTCTTTTTCTGCCGCCTTGGCAAAGCACTCAGCAGCCTTGTATCTATTTTTCTCCATCCCCAGACCACTCAAGAAGCAGCGTCCCAATGCATAGAGTGAGGCAGAATGCCCCAATGCAGCCTGTGTGGAGAACCGTTCGACCTGTTGTGCAGAAACCAATCCCCAATTGAGGGAATCCTCTAAAGTATACACTTGTGCCTTGCCCCCAAGAGCAAGGGCTACAGCAAAGATGAAGGAAAGAGCAATACGTCTCATAAATAAAACAAATTAGCCTCGACAACAAAAGATTTCATTAAATGAATGAAGCCTTTCCAATATCGTCCCTCAACAAGAACGTCATTGGAAAGGCTACATAATATATTATCAACAGCCCCTCTTAATCTCTGAGGATATTGACGAGGAGAGAAGCCACAGAAGTAGCAATACTAATAAATGAGAACCATATTGTCACAGACTGTCCAAGAGCTGAGTTCTTAGCTTTTGTGGCATTAGGCTCAACATATATGATGTCGTTCTGCTGTACGTAGTAATAAGGTGAGTTAATGAAATTGGCATCTGTCAAGTCGATGCGGTGTACAGACTTCTTTCCTGTAGCGTCCTCACGAATAAGCATCACATTCTGTCGCTTACCGTAAAGAGTAAGGTCGCCAGCGCTTGCAAGAGCCTCGAGTATGCTCATCTTCTCAGTTCCCACCGTGACGACAGAAGGACGTGCGAGATCACCAATGAGGGTGATTCTGAAACTCGACAACATCACAGTAACAACAGGTGTCTCTGTCTTGGCAAAATAAGGAGATATCTTTTCTTCTATCAAGGTCTCGCATTCCTTTTTTGTGAGTCCAAGAACCTGGAGGCGTCCTACTACTGGGAAATTAATCGTTCCATCATTCTCCACTAGATAGCTCTGAAGTGAACCTGCGCTTGAAGAAATGTCTCCACTTGCGTTCAAGTGTCTTGATACATACAGGTTGAAAGGTGCGGCAGCAGCGGGGTTGGTGCTGTGCACAGTGATGTGCAACATGTCTTTTGGCTTAATGCGTGCATCAAAGAGATACTGTGAAGCAGCAAGACTGATGCTGTCGATGTTCTGCATGTAAGGTACCTGCTTGCTCGACTCGCAACTATTCACAAACATCATTGCCACGATGGCTACCAGTGGTATAAGAAGTTTCTTCATCTTTTCAAAAGGGTTATTAAAAATTTCTGCAAAATTAATGCTTTTTTTGGAACTGACAAATAATTTTGCATAGTAATGATAAAAAAATAGCTTGGCATCCTTGTGCCAAGCCATTGTTCATGTTTTATCAAAGTGTCTTCATTATCAAATCACGAAAGCGTGGGGCGCCCCCATGACAATGAAAGACAAACGACAAATCAATAGAACTTGAAATAGTTCTTTGCGTTGTTGTAGCTGATGTCCTCAACCATTCTGTAGAGAGACTCCATGTCATCTGGGAGCAATCCCTTCTCCACATCGTTGCCCAGCAAGTTGCAGAGCAGCCTTCTGAAATACTCATGTCTTGGATACGACAAGAAAGAGCGTGAGTCGGTGAGCATTCCTACAAACCTGCTAAGTAGTCCGAGGACGGAGAGAGCGTTCATTTGTCTTGTCATGCCATCGAGTTGGTCGTTGAACCACCATCCAGAGCCAAACTGAATCTTTCCTGGGCAAGAGCCGTCTTGGAAGTTGCCCAGCATGGTGGCAATCACCTCGTTTGCACATGGGTTGAGAGTATAAAGGATTGTCCTTGTAAGTTTTCCTTCTTCATTGAGGTGATTGAGGAAAGTGCTCATGGCCCTTGCTGTATTGAACTCTCCAATGGAATCAAATCCGGTGTCGGGGCCAAGCTTCTTGAACATCAAGCTGTTGTTGTCACGAATAGCCCCATAGTGGAACTGCTGTGTCCAGTTGCTGTCATAGTCCATCTCTGCCATCACTGTGAGGAAGCAATGCTTGTATTGGCGCACCTCCTCCTTGCTGAGACACTGCGAGCGCAATGCTTTTGCAAAAATGGTCTCGATCTGGCTGTCGGTATAAGGTTCATCATAGAACTCCTCTATGCCATGGTCGCTGAGCCGGCATCCATTCTCATGGAAGAAGTCATGACGTTTCTTGAGAGCGTCCACCATGTCCTTGAAGCTGCTGATTTCCATATCAGCCACTTCTGCCAGTTGTCTTACATAATCAGCGAAATCAGACTTCTCGATGTTCATTGCCTTGTCGGGTCTCCAAGCAGGAATCATCTTTATCTCGAATCCGCTCTCCCTTGTCTGTTTGTGATACCTCAGGTCATCCACCGGGTCGTCGGTAGTGCAAACACACTCCACATTGTAGCGTCTCATGAATCCTCTTGCGGTATACTCAGGCAACTTGAGCTTTTCGTTGCACTCATCGAAAATCTCCCTTGCTGTTTTTGGACTTAACAACTTGTTGATGCCGAAAGCCGTCTTCAGTTCCAGATGAGTCCAATGGTACAGGGGATTCCTGAATGTATAAGGTACTGTCTCTGCCCATTTTTCAAATTTCTCCCAATCAGAGGTATCCTTGCCTGTGCAGAATCTCTCATCCACGCCATTAGTTCTCATGGCACGCCACTTATAGTGGTCGCCACCGAGCCATAATTCCGTGATAGAGCTGAATTTGTGGTCGGAAGCCACCATTTCAGGTATCAAATGGCAGTGGTAGTCGATGATAGGCATTTTTGCAGCATGATTGTGGAAAAGGTCCTGCGCAGTAGCTGTTTCGAGCAGGAAATTGTCGTCCATGAATTTTTTCATAAGTATGATTTGTTTTTGTTGAATGATTGTTATCGTTAGTCGAAGAAAGTTTTGCAAATATAATAAAATAATTTGTAGAAGCGAGTTTTTAGAGTTATATTTGCACTAATTTTTTACGCAAACGATGTCGTACATGAATTCACCCACCATCCCCGTGACCACAATGAGCCGCACAGGCAAAGTTCTCCTCATCTACACAGGAGGCACCATCGGCATGGGCCGCAACCCGATAACCCAAGCTTTGGAGCCATTGGATTTCAGCCATTTGGTGGATAATCTACCAGAATTCAAATATCTGGATACTGGCATTGACACCTATCATTTCAACCCTCCAGTAGACTCAAGTGACATCACCCCGGCGATGTGGGCACAGTTGGTGACAATCATTTCCGACAAATACGACCAATACGACGGTTTTGTCATCCTGCATGGCACCGACACCATGGCCTATACGGCGTCAGCCCTCTCCTTCATGCTTGAGAACCTCACCAAGCCGGTGATTCTAACGGGCAGCCAACTTCCCATAGGACAGTTGCGCACCGACGGCAAGGAGAATTTGTTGACCGCCGTGGAACTTGCATCCGACCACACCGCCGACGGCAGGCCCCGTGTTCCCGAGGTTTGCATATATTTCGGCGGAAGGTTGTTGCGCGGCAACAGGTCGACAAAACAGTCTGCCGACGGTTTCGACGCCTTTGCCTCCTTCAACCACCCTGTTCTCTGCAATGCCGGCGTAAACTTCACATACCACGACCACCACATTCTCACGCCCGACTACACTCGTCCGATGATACCTCACACGAGCATGAACCCCAACGTGATAATACTGTCTCTTTTCCCAGGCATCCAGGAGTGCTTCCTCAGGCATGTGGTGGATGCTCCAGAACTACGCTCGGTGGTAATGCGCACCTTCGGCAGCGGGAACGCCCCACAACAGCCATGGTTGGTGAAACTTCTATTGGAAGCCAGCCTTCGCGGCGTGATAGTTGTCAACATCAGCCAATGCATATCAGGCAGTGTGGAGATGAACCGTTATGACACCGGCCTGCAACTCAAGGATGCCGGTGTGGTGAGCGGCTACGACAGCACGGTGGAAAGTGCGGTAGCCAAATTGATGCACCTGCAAGCGATGTACAGCGACCACCGAATCATCCGCGAATACATGAACCAGTCGCTTTGTGGCGAGATAACCATATAGCAACACACAACATAACATATCACCAAAACACTTACGCAACATGAAAGAATTGAAAGGAACAAAAACAGAGCGCAACCTGCAAGAAGCATTTGCAGGCGAGAGCCAAGCACGCAACAAGTACTCATATTGGGCTTCGAAGGCAAAGAAAGACGGATACCAGCAGATAGCCGCCATCTTCGAGGAGACCGCCAACAACGAGAAGGAACACGCCAAGATGTGGTTCAAGCTTCTTGAGGGAGGCAGCATCCGCAGCACCCCAGAGAACCTGAAAGCCGCAGCCGATGGTGAGAATTTCGAATGGACCGACATGTATGAACGAATGGCACGCGAGGCAGAAGAAGAAGGCTTCGACGACATCGCAGCCAAATTCCGTGGTGTGGCTGCCATTGAGAAGCATCATGAAGAGCGTTACCGCAAGCTGTTGAAAAACATAGAGGACAAAGTGGTGTTCTCACGTGAAGGCGACAGCATCTGGCAATGCCGCAACTGCGGACATATTGTCATTGGCAAAGAAGCGCCAGAGACATGCCCCGTATGCGACCATCCACAAAGTTATTTCGAGTTGTCTGCCCAGAACTACTAATCGAGCATGGTCTCGTGCATTGCCATCCGTTTTCCACTACAAGATAGCCATTAGAAAGCGGATGGCATTTTTCAGTTCATCTCATCACACCACAATGCGGGTCTTGTGATAGTTTTCCCTGAAAGAGGAAGGGCTGCATCCTTTTTTCTTTTTGAAGATGCGGTTGAAATTGCTCAGATTGTTGAAGCCACATTCAAAACAAATCTCGGAGATGCTGTTTGTGGTGTCTACCAGCATTCTCGATGCAGCACCCAACCTGATGTCGATGATATAGTCAGTGAGGTTCCTACCAGTATGCAGTTTGAAGAACCTGGAAAAAGCGCTTGGACTCATGCCGGCTATATCAGCCAACTGCGGCAGCCTGACCTCATCCATATAATATTTGCTGATGTAGTTTTTCACCTTGAGGATTCGCCTGCTGTCATCCTCCACCGCTATTTTTGCGAAACTTGATGAAGCAAGAGGTTTGGCCCCTTCGCATTTGGACAGTTCATAAAGGATGTTGAGAAACTGCATTACAGCATAGAATCCCTCTTTGACGCTGCTCAAGGAGTCGAGCATCCCATACACCTTCATTATGGCACTCACGGGGAAGCTAAGTCCCTTTCTGGCCTCGTTCATCATCTTGCGTATGGAAAGGAAAGGAGTGCGGTCGAAGAGAGTGTCTTTGCCAAGTTGCAAGTTGAACTGCACTGTGATTTCCCTTATGTCCTCACTTTTGCATTGGTATTGCTCCCAGACATGTTCCAAATCCGGACTTGTGATAAGCACCAAGTCATACTCCCCTATCACCTCGCTGCTGTCGCCAACGATTCGCCTCACCCCTGTGGCATGTTCCACAAAGTTAAGTTCGAACACCTCATGGTTGTGAATGGGATAAGTAAACTCTTTCTTGTGCCTGTCTGCAATATAGAGCACATCCTTGCCCATGAGTGGAGTTATCTCATGTATTATTCTCCTCTCTTCCATTTGCGTGGCTTTTGCCTTTAAAGTTTAAGTCCTTTAAGTATTTCACTCATTTTTTGCAATGTAGTGACTCTAGTGGGAACGAGAGGCAATCTTAGGACATTTTCGATGAACCCCATTTCATGCAACAAAGCCTTTACACCTGCGGGATTGCCATCAACAAAAAGCAGGCTGTACAAATCGGTGAACTTGTGGTGTATTATGCGTGCTGCAGCATATTCATTGTTGAACTCTAGGCGAATCATCCTTGAGAACTCCTTGGGCAATGCATTGCCTATGACTGATATCACCCCAACAGCTCCACTTGCCACCATGGGATAGGTAAGAGCGTCGTCTCCACTTATCACGTCAAAGTCTGCAGGCTTGTGTTTTATTATCTCGTCTACAAGTTCCAGGCTGCCACTGGCCTCCTTGATGGCGACGATGTTGGCACAATCGTGTGCCAGTCTGCAAGTTGTCTCTGCTTTCATGAGTATGCCGGTACGTCCTGGCACATTATAGAGAACGACAGGCAACGAAGTGGCTTCTGCAATGGCCTTGAAATGTCTGTAAAGCCCCTCTTGCGATGGTTTGTTGTAGTATGGACATACGCTAAGTATTCCATCAATCCCCTGGAAATCACCCACTTGAAGTTCATGAACCACAGCAGCAGTGTTGTTTCCACCGCAGCCCATGAGAATGGGTACACGGCCATTCACCTGTTTCACGATTTGCTGTTTGATGCATGACTTCTCTTCAGCGCTGAGACATGGAGTCTCGCCTGTAGTGGCAAGGATGCACAGGAAATCAGCTCCATTGTCCAGCTGATAGTCAACCAATCTTTCTAGGGCTTCGTAGTCAACGCTTCCATCAGTCTTGAATGGAGTCACCAAAGCAATACCCAGTCCTTTGAATATATTTTGAGTCATAAAAAGGTATGTCAGAATTACATAAATCCACCATTATTTCAGGTGTGGCAAGCACCCAGAAAAGCATGCGCGCCTCATTGAGTGTGCAAAGTTACAAATTATCATGTGAAAAAAGCAATAAATTTCAGTGAATAAAGAAAAAGAGCACAAAAAAGTAATTATTCACACCAAAAGACAGAAAATGGTGACGACTTGACAAGCCACCGCATCATGCCCCCAAGACAACGTCCCATCAACAGAACAAATGCCTTTTTCGCCTAAGGTATTAAAAAATGGGTGCAGAAAACAATCTGCACCCATTTTTGAATTATACATTCTAAAGATCAAATCACCTCTATGCCCATTTTCTCACACAGTTTAAGGCTCAGTTCCTTCAGTTTGAATTTCTGGATTTTGCCAGACCCTGTCAATGGGA
>CAMJLI010000017.1 GCA_946406585.1 uncultured Prevotellaceae bacterium
CCCTTGATTATTCCACCCACCTCGTCGCTGTTCTCTATTGTTGTCTCTGTCTTCTTCACGCTGGCTTTGAGCTTGCCGAAGCGGAAGGAAATGGAGAGACGTAAAAAGCTGTTGCTTTGGGAATTGATGTTGTCGCCCCATCCGAGGATGTCGCCTTGTGTTGTGCGTGTGTAATTATGCATGTTCTTGTTGAATGGTGCGTTGGACATCAGCCGAATGGTGAGTCGGTCGCCGCTGAGAAACGAGCGTTGTAGGGTGAAAGCGTAATGACACCAGGGACGTGAGTAAGAATATATGTTCATCGGACTGTGCCCTGTCTGTCCGTAGATGTAGGCTGTGGCGAGTAGTTTCCAAGGCAGCTTCTGACTGAGATTGATGTAATAGAACATCGATGATGTATGCTGCTTGATTCTTGCATCGGTGTTTTCGGCGTTGTTGGCGGTGTAGTTGATGTTTGCAACAAATGTTGTCCCATCAAAGGGCTTCCATTGGGCGTAACCCTCCATCTGCCAACGGTGCTGCCGTAGATTATTGCCATAAGTGCCGTGGCGCACATCATCTTTGGAATAGACCAACGTGCCAATGCCGTTGTGGTAGTAGGAATAATGGGGCACGAGTTGAAGTGTGAGCTTCTGCCCGACATACATATAGGTTAGTGCAAGGGTTTGCTGACGGGTGCTGACGAGGTTGGCATTGCCGAAATCGACTCTTGTTGGCGTGGTGACAATAGCGGGATTTAGATAGCTGATGCCAGGTCGGGTAATGCTGGTGGTATAGCCAAGTTTCATGGAATGACGGTCGCTGATTTGGTATTTTACACTGGCCTGTGGCACCCAGTCGTTGAGGCGCTTGTCGAATGTGTCGGAAGAACCGTCTGGGTAACTGGCCTTCATGTAGCTATACTCATAGCGCACTCCGGCACGTGCCGACCATTTGTCCTTGTTATACATGTAGTCGGTGTAGGCTGCAGCTATTTGTGTTGTATGCTTGAAGGCTGTTGCGTACGAGGGCTGTTGCTGGCCTTCGTAGTAGTCTTGCTGGTTTTCACTACTGTTTCTTCTGTCTATGTACTTGATCCCGACTTCCAGTTTGTGGCCTTCCCATAGCGGACGAATGTAATCGGTTTGAAAGGTGTGTTCCGTAAAATGTTCTCGGGATTTGGTGAGCATGCCCGTATATTTGAATGGTGTATTATGCATGTTGGTGTAGTTGTCTTCTTGTTCCGAATGCTGACGCGTGAGGGCGAGCATGTACGAGAGGGTTAGTTGTTCCCCTTTTCGGCGTGTCTTATGTTCGAAATCCAAACGACCATTCCACGAGTGATGATTGTAACTGGGCAGCCAGTATTTCTCCGTATAGCCATAAGACTGCTTGCCTGAAGCGTCGTACATGGAAACATTGGCGCCACCCTGTACATCCACCTTATAGAAATATCCGCCAAATGATGCCGAAAGCAGGTTGAGGGTGTCGATGTCGTAGCTTGCGTCAATGTCGGCGTAGTGTATGTAACCAGGGTTGCTGCTGTTGCTATTTACTTGCTGCTTGTTGGCTGTCTCAACAAATGTGCGCTCCACGAAACCTTCAGTCTTGGTCGATTTCTTGGACATGTGGTTGTAGCCATAATCCACCGATAAGATGGCCTTGCCCAACTGGGTTGTCAGATATGTGCCAATTCCTGGGTTGTTCAACGAACTGTAACTTCCTGTCACACTTCCCGTCAAGCCTGCCATCTTTTTTGTCTCCATCATAACGATGTTCAAGATGGCATTCACACCCTCTGCATCCTCTCGCGCTCCAGGCTCGGTGATGACCTCGATGCGCTTGACAGCAGAAGCGGGCATGGCTTTCAGTATCTCTTTGGCGTTCTTCGACAGACTGGGGTCGAGGTGCCCGTTCTTGTAAATTTTGTAGTTTGAGTTGCCTTTGACAAGAAGGTTCTCATCTCCGTCAATGGTCACCATCGGAACTTTTTTCAGCATGTCGAGCACATTCTCTGTCTTTGAGTCCTCGTCGGCTTGTACGTCGTAACCGATGCGGTCTATCTCTTGTTTGATGAGCTGGCGTTGGGCGGTTACTGTCACCCCGTCAAGGGATTTGTTCCATGCCACCGAGTCGTTGCTTACCTTGGTGCTGTCGGTTTGAGACCATGCTGGTTGGAATGCCAATAGCAATAAGGATAAAAGGGATAGCCTCGACATCGCGTCGAAGCCATCCATGAATGACCCATTAGTGAGAGAGTTTAATGGTGTCATGATTGTTTTCATTCCTTTTGTTGTTTTTTTCATAACAAACATATGCCATTGTTCATGTGGAAATCTGATATCATTTCATTGTTTATGAGTGGTACTGATGAATGATTCTTGCCATTGGCTTTCGCCTTTTTCGTCTTTATTAGTATGATGTCATTTGTCCGCCCATAGGGTCCTTCCATAATGGCATCGGCGGAACCGCGTTTCAGCATACGCACCTCCTCAATGTTTTCAGAGGGGAGTTGAATAACAGTCTCCTTGCTAACCCTTTCTCCATCGATTTTATAGACCACGGAGTCGTCGTGCATTTCTTTGTATAATGTTATCAAACCGTTGTCCGAACTCATGGCTATCTGTTTTGTGGTATTCCCATCGATGAAAATCATGGTTTCGAAAGAGACCTCTCCTGATGTCATGAAGTTTGGTATGCTTCCTTTCCCTCTGGAATAATTGGCAGTGGTTACATTCAAGGGATATTGGTGGTTTTCTGGTTCATTAACTGTTGACCACACACCAATCTCGCTTTGCATTTCCGTTTGAAGTGTCTCGTTTGACACTGTGGTTGGTCTTTCCTGTTCCACTACTTCTTCTGTTATAATTATGGATTTGCTTGTCATAGCCTCTTCATTGTCATCTTCCAAAGTTGTAGGAATATGAGATGCTGTTTCTGCTTTCTCGGTAGAGGCTTGGAATGTTGCTTCTTTTTCTTGTTGCATGTTAATGCCTTCCTTCTTTGTCTCATTGGAGTAGGGTGGCTTCATGCTCGTTTTCTTCACATATTGTTGAGCAATGGGAACTTCTTCTGTCTTCTTTGTTGTCAAGACGAAAGCAAGGATGACAGCTGCCGCAAATATTGTTGGCCATGACAAAATGGATGCTTTTTTTCTTGTTTTGATTGTTCCAATCTCTTTATGTTCTTTCATCATTTTGTCGAATTCTTTTTCTTTCTTATCTGACAATTCAACATTTGTTCTACACTTGTTGGCTGTAGTGATAATGAGTTTTGCATCCTCCTCTTCTGGGAGCAGTTCGTTTTCAGTATGTGTATAGTAGTCCAGAAGAAGTCGTTCCTCTTCAATGCTCGTATCTGCATTAAGATAACGTTGGATCATTTCCTGTCGTTTCGCCTCGTTGTTCAAGTTTGTCATTTCCTTTTCCTCCCCATTTTTAATGTCATCATCAATTGCTTTCTTGCACCACATATCATGGTTTTGGCACTGGCAGGTGTCGCGCCGCAGGCAGCAGCAATTTCTTTCATCGTCATGCCCTCGCCACGCATCATGAGCATCCTTCGCTCAGTGGCTGACAGCATTGCCATGGCGTGACCGACAATTTCTTCCGTATCATGCACAATGGCTTGATGGTCTGATTGAGTGCTGGACAAAGCGCAGACCGTGTCATCCAGGGTGTCGTGTTTCGTGCCTGCCTGTTTCAGCATGTCGATGCAGACGTTCTTGGCTATTTTTACGGCCAATGCCTCGGGACACTGATAGCCGTCCAGCCTGTCGCGAATCTGCCAAAGGCGCAACAGTGTTTCCTGAACGGCATCTTCAGCATCGTATGCCAATTCCTGTCGGTCGAAAAAACTCCGACACAAGGAAATGAGCCTTGGGCGTATGGCAATGGCTATATGTTGAAAGTCGTCTTGCATGTAGTCTTCTGCACTATACACGAATGAGAGAGGAAAAGGTAAACTAAAAAATGCAGCATGGCATCTGTTTTTCCTCTGGCAAAGTAACAACAAACAGCATGAAAAAGCCTTCAATACAATCAAGAAAAGAGGTGTTGAGGTTGAAAGTCTGAACATTTGTTCAGACTTTCAACCTATTTTTGTGCGGTCATTCATGTATTTGTGCGGTCATTCATGTTTCCATAAGATTCCCACAATGATGGCAATGTAGCCCGTGAGGCACACCATCGGGGCGATGACTATTCGGCGTGTGGAGAAGATTTCTTCTTGGAAGTCGGTTTCCGTACTGCCATCTCCTGCCATGAGCATAAAACCTATGGTGATGGTCACACAGGCTAAGAGAATGATTGCATAGTTCGTGCGAACAAACAATTTATGTGGTTCATTTGTTTTGAAGTTGGTTGGCATGTCTTTCAAATTTTTGATGAAATTTTCTAATAAGTAGTTCTCGCTTATAGTTATAGGCGGTGCCCAATGATTGCTGCATGGTCTTCTGCCATACGATAGCAGTGTATGTGGATGCTTGCTGTCGATTGGTTCCAATCGTTTCAATCCATGACAGCCATTCGTCGCTTCTCACGAGCAGGTCGGAAAGGATGGTGTCTCCACGTTCGTTCATGCCATTCTCATAATAGCATCGTGCCAGGGATACAGCAGATTCTGTGTAGGGTATGTTGCAGGAGGGCAATTCCTTCTCCCATTTCTCTGCCACTGCCAATGCTTTCTGCTTGTCACCTCGCGATAGAAGACTGTCGATGAGGATGCCCATCACATATTGGTGGGTGTGAGCCATGTGCATGACATCCTCATCCACGTATATTCCTTTTTGGTTCAGTCCTCCGTATTTGAAGCGGCGCATCACGTTCTCATACATTCGTTCTACGTCAACCCGTGGCCCTTCATTTTCAGGTGTTATTCGGTAGGCCATGCCTTCAAGCACGTAATGGTCGCGCAAATACGGTATCTCACTTTCTCCCAAGCTGATGGAGGCATAGATAGGCCGGTCCCAATTGCCGTGTGACAGCATTTCAAGCACAAACAAATCGTTTTTTTGCAAATAGCGTATGCCTTTCAGTGAGATGTTCATCTGCTCTCCAGCTGTAGTTACGGTAACAGTGTCGGTGGGTATGCAGTGTGTTTCTGGACTATCGCTGAGAACCCAGTGCTGGATGATGTTGCGAAGTTCGAAGGGCTGGTCGCCAAACATCCTTCGCGCTTCTTCAGGGTGCTCTCCGTATAGTTCGAGGACGCTCTCCTTGAGTTCTGGTTTCACTTCCACCAAGTCATTGTTTCCTTCCTGATAGTCAGACCGCTTCCAATAGAATGGTAGGGCAGGAGATTCGTAAGCAGGACGTTTCATCTGGTCGATATACCAGTCGGTATTCACGTACGACAGGTTGCAGTCACGGGTGTCGGTGCGCTTTCCTTCCACCTCATGGTTATACCACAGTGGGAAGGTGTCGTTGTCGCCATTGGTGAGGATGATGGGATGTCCTTCGCGTGACATGCTTTCCAAGTAGTTCAAGCCGAAGTCCCTGCAAGCAAAACGGTTGGAGCGGTCATGGTCGTCCCATGTCTGGCTCACCATTTGCAAAGGAACCATAATGCTCATGGCAGAGGCTATGATGGCAGAGAACAATGGCTTTTTGAACATACGTTGCAAGACGGTCCAAATGGCGAATGCTCCCATTCCTATCCATATTGAAAAAGCATAAAAAGAGCCGGCATAGACATAGTCGCGTTCACGTGGCGGCTGTGGCGGTTGGTTGAGATACACTACGATGGCAAGTCCGGTCATCAGGAAGAGCAGTGTCACCACAACACTCTGCCGACGTCCATTGCTTCCTTGTCGGTATTGCCAACATAGTCCCAATATGCCGAGCAACAGGGGCAGTGCGTAGTAGACATTCCTGCCTTTGTTTGCGAGAAGGTCGGAGGGTAGTTTTGACGTGTCGCTGTCCAGCAGCAGGTTGTCAATGAACTGTATCCCGGTAATCCATTGTCCGTGCTCCATTTCTCCCTGACTTTGGATGTTGTTCTCACGGCCTACGAAGTTCCAGAGGAAATAACGCCAGTACATGAAATTCACTTGATAGGTCAGGAAGAAACGTAGATTCTCGCGGGTGGTGGGCAGGTTGCCTCTTTTCTCCACTCCGCCCATCCACTGCTCATAGGCCTGGGCGTGCTGCGGCGAAACCATACGCGGAAACCACATGTTGTCCTTATACACATATTTCGTGTGATGAGCTATGGCGGTGTATCTGTGTCCCGTACTGTCGTTCGTGAGGTGGTAGATGGGGCGCCCTTCTTCCTTTTTCGCTACATAATACTCACCATGTGGCTCATAATCCAGTTCACTGCTATAGGCTGGCCCATAGAGCAATGGCGTGTCGCCATATTGTTCCCGGCTCAGGTAACTGCCAAGAGCAAATACGTTGTCGGGCGAGTTCTCGTCCATGGGAGGATTGGCTGACGACCGGATGAGGATGACGGCATAACAACTGAAACCTATCAGCAGCATCAAGATACACAAAGAGGTGGCCTTGATGGCTCTCTTGCGTGTTCGGCTTGCAATCAGAACAGTTGCTGTCAGCAACAGGATGAAAGACGTGATGAGACCTGTGTGTGATGGGAGACCAAGACTGTTGACGAATAGCAGTTCTGCCCATCCTCCTATTCTTATTATCCCTGGAACAAAGCAATACAAGATGCCGAGTAACACCAACGTGCCCGCCACAAAGGCTTTTGACTCACCCCACCATGTCACGCGTTTCGACTTCTTGAAATATACAACCAAGGCCATGGCGGGTATGCATAGCAGATTGAGCAGGTGCACGCCGATAGAAAGGCCTATGATGTAGGCGATGAGGATTATCCAACGGTCACTCTGTGAGTCGTCTGCCTCTTCTTCCCATTTTAGAATCAGCCAGAACACCAAAGCAGTGAGGAAGCTCGAGAATGCATACACCTCACTCTCTACGGCGGAGAACCAGAATGTGTCACTGAACGTATATGCCAAGGCACCTGTCAGACCACTCACTTCAATGAGAATGACCTGTGTGGGGGAGAGACTGTCGTTTTTTTGTGTTAGCCTGCGGGTGAAGTGGGTGATAGTCCAGAACAAGAAGAGAATGCACCCTGCACTAAGCAATGCCGACATGATGTTTATCATCCATGCCACTTCGGAAGGGTCGCTCGCCAATTGCGCAAACAAGTTGGCGACGAGCATGAAGAATGGTGCTCCAGGAGGATGGCCGATTTCCAGTTTGTAGCCGCTGGCGACAAACTCAGGACAGTCCCACAAACTGGCTGATGGCTCCGTCGTGAGGCAATAGGTAATGGCGGCAATGGCGAATGCCAGCCACCCCATAAGCATGTCGATTCTTGAAAAAGTCTTTTGTCGTATCATACCGTTGTTTTGAGTTTTGCTGCAAAAGTAGCATTTCCAACGGCTGTGATGCGAAAAAAGACCTTACATCTGTCTTACAATTGCCTTACATTGGTCTTATCATTCTGAGAGTCAGATGCTTTTGAAGGGTCTACAAGTTTGTATTCCTTCCCTCTTATGTTGATGATATCCATGCCCGACTGGTCCCTGAGAGTGACTTTCATGCGGCTGATGAATGTGTAGAGGGTGTTCTCGGGACGTTCTTTCTTGGGCCATAGTGTAGCACAGATGGAATCCTTGCTGAGAATATGGCCGGGAGCAGAGGCGAACATCTCCATCAACTGTTCTTGCATCGGTGTAAGATGCATTTCTCTTTTCGATGGTTGGGTGGATATGGCTTCAATTACCAAGTCGGTTTCTGACATCCTGACTCTCCATAACAAGACCGAAAACATAAGCAGGCTGAAGATGAGGCCGGTTATGGAAAGGCGCTGGTCGGAGTGCCCCAACATGGCACAAAACGATGGGTTGGCGTATGCCTTGAGGGCTATGACGGCATTGCTGCTTTCCTGTTGGGCTGAATGCCACAATAGGGTGTCGCTGCTAACAAAGGCTTCTTCCCTGAAAGATTCTCGTTCATCATTGTGCAAAATGCAAACGGACACGTGTGAGGTGTCTTTGAGTGGGAGGATGGTCAGCTGGTCTCTGAAACTGTTTTCCACATTATTTAATGTCAATACATTATTCTTTTGTAAAGTGTGTAGAGTGTCGAGCAACAACAGTTGTCGTGACTCGTCCATGACAAATTGCCGCAACGCATTGGTCAAATCTCTATGCATCTCTTCCTTGGTTTCCTGGTAGTTGCAGAATCCAACGGCGATGGAGCCCAACAACAAAACTACAGGCAAGAACATAAAATAACGTAATCCTCTCATAGCTTAATTTTTGGCAAAAGTACTAAATGTTTGGCATAAGACAATGCTCTCTTTACTTTTTTTATGAAGCAATCTTGGCGTAAAATCATAATAAATAAGGAGTGTGAATTCAAAATGTTTATCGTACCTTTGCATCCGAATTATTACAATTCTTAAAAATAGGTGTTATACAACAACTATGAAACACCTACTAATTGGATGTATTGAAAATTTACTTGATGAAAATAAAGTATGTCTTTTTTGCTTTGACAGTCGCATTCGTCTTGCAGGCACATGCCCAAAAGCAGGATGAAATGAAGCAAGCAGTGGAGTATCTGGCTTCGCAGGAACTTGGTGGCAGATATCCCGCCACGGCAGGTGACACCTTGGCTTCCGAATATATAGCTGGCAAACTTCGTAAAATGAAGCTAAAACCTGTTGTCAAGGAAAAGAAAAACAAGGGTCTATATCAGGACTTCACCTATGGGAAGACAGAGATGAGAACCACCCATAACATCATAGCTGTCCTTCCTGGAAAAGACAAGAACTTAAAGAACGAATACATCGTTGTTGGTTCACATTACGACCATTTGGGCTTGGGGGGAAAAAATTCCGGTTCTCGTCGTCCAGACACTCTGGCGGTACATCCGGGAGCTGACGATAATGCCAGCGGTGATGCAGTGGTGCTTCAACTGGCAAAGTATTTTAAAAAGGTGGGTTCTCCACGTAGCATTATCTTCGCTTTCTTTGGCGCTGAAGAACAAGGCCTTGTAGGTTCCAAGTATTTTCTGGAATGGTTGAAGCATGAGGACAACCAACGCGTAAACCTCCCTGATGATAAAGCTGGCATCGTCGCCATGGTGAATCTGGATATGGTGGGACGTATGCGTGACAATGCCATGAGCGTTTCAGGAACGGGGACAAGCAGCGGATTCAAGGCTCTTGTGGAGGATGTGGCCCAACAAACTGGATTACACGTCACCTGCATCCCTGATGGTTATGGCCCAAGCGACCATGCATCGTTCGTGGCAGTGGATATACCAGTACTCTTCCTCACAACAGGCGGACACATGGAATATCACACTCCTGGTGATGTGCCTTCCACATTGAATTATGACGGCATGCAGCAGACCTTGGATTTTTCAAAGGAACTGATATCGCGAATTGCCGACATGCCAGAAGCTCCTGATTATATCAATGTGCCGGCAAGCAATAAAATGAGTCATGCCAAGTTCAAGGTGACCTTAGGCTTGATGCCTGATGTAATGGGGGCAAGTAGCATCCCTGGGCTTCGTGCCGACATCGTGGTGGCTGGAAAACCTGCACATGCTGCTGGTATCAGAAGTGGTGACATCATTCAGGAAATAGACGGCAAACCTGTCAAGGACATCAATGAATACATGGAGCGCTTGTCGGAACTTACCGCAGGAACTACCATTCCAGTGAAAGTGCTTCGAGATGGGGAGACGATTGTTTTTCAAGTTCACTTAACACCTCCTGTAAGATGAAAAAAACTATGTATTGGCTTCTGGCAGTTGTCATTACGTTGGTATTGAGCATATACCAGCGCATGACAGGTCCCACCCATCCCAAAAGTGTGACGGTAGAACTGAAAGGGGAGAGTTATAAGTTGAAACTGCCCAGAAGTGGCGTGCAGCATGACGAGATAGTGGCACTTAAAGGTGTTCCATCTGATACAAAGGCGCAAATGCATTACCGACGTTATCCTACGTCTGATGAATACACCACGGTGGATTTCACTTGTAAGGATGACGTGTTGCAGGCCGCCTTGCCTGTACAGCCTGTAGCAGGAAAACTGCAGTATTATGTCACAGTGGAGGGGAAGGACCTTCCTGCTGAAGAGCCTCTTCTTATTCGTTTCCGCAATGATGTCCCTGCCGGCATTTTGGTGCCTCACATCTTGCTGATGTTTGCTGCGATGCTCTTTGCTGTATATACTTTCTTGTTGGTCATAACAAACAAGAAATACAGCCTCTGGCTGAAGATTACCGTTGCAACATTGTTTGTTGGCGGCTTCATCTTCGGTCCTCTCGTGCAGCATTTTGCATTCGGTCCTTGGTGGACGGGATTCCCATACGGAACTGACCTTACAGACAACAAGACACTTTTGTCCTTCTTGTTCTTTGTCGCTGCCATTGCTACTTTGAGGTGTAAGTACAACAAATGGGTTGTTTGTCTTGCTGTCCTGTTCATGATAGCCATATTCACCATTCCTCACAGCACATATGGTTCGGAGTATGACTACTCCACCCAGCAGTTGGGCACGGGGAAATAAAGTGCTTGTTTACCGAACATAATATATTCATCTATTCAATTTGTATTTTTATGAAGATCAGAAGATTTGTGACAATGATGGTGTCTGCGTTGGCAGTCGTGCTTTTTGTATGTTCATGTGGGAGTGATGATGATGAACCGGCTGTGGCTGTGGCTTCACAGGTGGCAGGTTCTTATACGGGCAATGAGGTCATTAAGGTAATGGGAGAAGAATCATCCAATGGCACCTCGACCTATGTCTTTGCAAAATCCACAGATGTATCTGTGGACATGACTATTCCTGAAGCTGGGGGGATGGGGCCCATGACGATCCCGGCACTTCAAGTAAAGAACATACCATTGACAAAGAACGGCAACACCATTACTGGAAAACTTGCTTCGTATGATGGTAAAGTGGCAAGCGCAGATGGGAGTGAAAAAGCATATACCGTCAGCAATGTAACTGTTTTGTTCAACGACAAGACAACGGTTGTCACTTTCTCGTTGAAGTATGGCAATATGCCATTTGCAATGGAAACTACTTTTACAGGGACTAAAAAGTAAGTGGTGATAAGGATTTCGAAAAATAAATTCTTACATTGTCTTTTAGCTGGCATGGCTATTGCTGTGCCAGCTGTTCAACTATCTGCACAGACGGCAATCCGTGACTCTGTAGAGCTTGACCCTATTGTTGTCACGGCTTCTCATTCGCCAAAGACCCTCAAGGATGCACCTGTGGTTACGCGGCTCATTACTCTTCACGACATAAAGATTGCCGACGCTACCAATATCCAGGATATGTTGATTCAGGAGATGCCTGGCTTGGAGTTCGGTTTTGCCATGGCTCAGGAGACATCTCTTAACATGAGTGGTTTTGGAGGCAATGCTGTCCTGTTCCTTGTTGATGGCGAACGGATGGCCGGCGAGACCATGGACAACGTTGACTATAACCGAATGAATCTTGACAACGTCGGGCGTATAGAGATTGTGAAAGGGTCTTCGTCGGCTCTCTATGGCTCGAATGCCGTGGGAGGGGTGGTCAACATCATCAGCCGAGAGAATATTGAGCCTTGGACTGCAAATGCAAGCTCGCGTTTCAATTCTTTTGGAAATGAATGGCGGAATAGTGCAAATTTCTCGTTCAACAATGCCAAATGGAACTCTCAGACAAGTTTCCAGCATACTGACGTAAATCCTATAGATCTGCCCAAGACTCACTCTTCCGAGGAGATTGCCTTGGAACTGATGAAAAAGGCGCAGGGCTTGCCTTACGATGAGTCGGTGCTCATCGATGATTCCAATCTGAGCCGACTTTACGGACAAAAGACTTACAATGTAAAAGAACGGCTGACTTGGCGTCCTTCTGACCATCTGACACTGATAGGCAGAGGCGGCTATTTCTTCCGAACAAGTGAGCGCGACACTCACGACTACCATTTCAATGGCTATAGTGCAGGGGTGAAGGGCAGGTATGAATGGGACTACTTCCGGCATCTTGAACTGTCATACGCCTTCGACCAGTATGACAAGGCGAATTTCATGCCTGATGGTACACGGACTCACGACCACGACTACAGCAACAGGCAGCATGTGGTACATGCATTATACAGCCATTCATTTGGTAAGAACGGTCTCATTCTGGGAGCTGACTTCATGCACGACTATCTCACCACTTATCAGTTCATCGACAATAGCAGCCACTCGCAGAACAATGTCGATGCCTTTGCACAATTCGACTGGAACATCACTCCACAACTCAACATTGTGGGTAGTGCACGTTACGATTACTTTTCTGCTTCTGCCAAGAAAGCTCTCACCGCGCGTCTCGCTGTAGTTTACAAGTTCCCATGGATGACATTCCGTGCCAATTATGCCAGTGGCTTCCGGGCTCCAACACTCAAGGAGATGTATATGCACTTCGACATGGGCAATATGGGGTATATGATTATCGGAAATCCTGACCTGGAACCAGAAAAAAGCCACAATTTCAACATTGCCGTTGAGAGGCAGAACCGAATTAGAAATGGAAGTGTCCTGGATGGGGTTTATAACTTTACCCTCATGGGCTACTGTAACTTATTCGACAAACGTATCACCACCATCGACCATACATACGAGGATATGTCAAGCGCGCTTTACTGGAACGAAGATGGTGTGAACGTCTGGGGAGTGGATGTCAGTGTTGGACATTTCTTTGATTGTGGAATGACAATCAAGGTTAACTATTCATGGATGCATGAGACTGGCAATGTCCTTTTCTCACAGTTCTCTCAGCCTCGTTCGCATTCTTTGACATGGAGATTGGGCTATGGACATCGCTTCTCACGCTTTTATGCACTTGATGCGGCTCTCTCAGGGCGCAGCCTTGGCAAACCCCAATCGGGTCGCAAGGATGTTGACCAGGGATATACCATCTGGAGACTCATGCTTCAGCACCATGTCTGGCGGGGCGTCAATATCAATACCGCCATCGACAACCTGTTCAATTACAAGCCTAAGTCGTATTATTATTGTTCTCCTCTGACAAAAGGGACTTCCTTCAGCATAGGCTTGTCTGTGGATTTGGATAAATTGTTTTAAGGGTTGTGTTACCAGACTCTTGCTTCATGGTTTTTCCCGCTTTTTTTTGACTTGACAAAAAAGGCAGTGGTAAAATAATGGTAATCACAAGAAAATTTGTATTTTTGCCATCGATTTCTTTTATGACGCCATAATAATCATTCAATATGCTTTTATGATTATTTCCAAGCGTCATGCTTAATATCAATGGAGCTGATAACCATGTCTTATATGAATACATTCGGTCATTCTGATGAATATCGGCGCGAAGAACTGATTCGCATGATTGAGCATTCCGTAGAAAAGCTTACAGTTCAAGAACTTGAAGCTCTTTATTACGACATGATTACCAAGTCGTATATCAACGAATCGCAATGATGATGGTGGTTCGACATTTACTGATGGCTTGTGCATTTATGACTTTGTTTGAATAATCAAAAAAATGAAATAATGAAAAAGTTTTTTAGAAGTGCAACTGTGATGCTGGTGGGTGCATTCCTATGCATGGCCTGCGGCAACAAGGAACAAAATGGTGAAACCAATGTGAATGAAAACCCCAATGACGAAAGCAAGGTGGAGGTGAAAGATGTGGAAGGACGCAAGAACTTTGCTGACAAGGCCATTATCACACCCTTGCCTGCTATCATGATAGCCACTTGGGATGCAGAGGAAAACCCCGATGTGATGATGGCGGCATGGGGCGGACAATGTGGACCGAAACATATTTGCTTCGAATTGTCGGCACACAAGACCACGGATAACATCAGATTGAAAAAAGCATTCACCATTAGTTTTGCCACAAAGAATGATATTGCGCAAAGCGACTATTTTGGAATAGTGTCGGCTAACGACGTGCCCGACAAGGTGGCAAAGGCTGGTTTCACAATAACAAAAAGCCCAAATGTGGATGCACCAATCATCAACGAATACAAACTAACACTGGAGTGCAAGGTGGTCACCTTCGACGAGGATGAAAATGGTGGCGCACGTGTGGTGGGTGAAATTGTCAACATGAGTGCTGATGAAAGTGTACTCGATGAGGATGGCAATGTGGATCTCGACAAGTTGCAGCCTGTTGTGTTCGACTCTTCAAAAAACACCTATCGTGTTGTGGGTGAGAAGGTTGGCGAAGCATGGGGCTCTGGTAAAGCTATTCAGGAACGGGATGTGAAATGAAAAAGCCAAGTAGGTGATGCCATGAATATGATAAAACAAAATAAGACTTGGTTGTTGAGGCTCGCTTTGCTGTTGATGATTTTTAGCTCATCAATTCATGCCATGGCCGACGGAATTACAGTGCATTTTCCCGATATCACCTTGTATAGGGATAGCATCACTGAAATGACGGTTAGATACAATAATGATGTTGACGACATCAGGGACTTTCAGTTTGAGTTCCTCTTGCCTGATGGAATACATCTTGTAGATGCAAGCCTGACGGATGAATTGCAGCGAGCGTGTTCAAACTTGATGCTCTCATACAAAGATCGTCGTAATGATAATGTCACTATTGTGATGGCTTTCCAACTTGCTGCAAAAAACTTCCCTACAGGGGAACTCGATTTCCTGAAATTGCAGTTTAAGGCTGATGCTGACGTTGAATATGGAACTTATCCTGTTACTACAAGCAAGTTGTTGTTCGCATCGTTCAGTAAGAACAACGTTGATGCAGATAATCAAACATTCAACATAACATATTCCGATGGTCTGAATCCCGATTCTGTCGATTTGGTCAGATGGAATGAATTCTGTAGTCCTAAAGGAAAACTGGATAGGGGTTTCATTCGTGAGGGAAACAGCATTCTCTTTCCCGGCATGATGCAGCCAGACTTGATTCATGTTTACAACAAGGAAGGTGTTGAAGTGCCAGCATCAATAGGAAAAGGTGGGGATGGATTGATTCTCTCTCTTGGCAATTTGCCAAAGGGTGTATTCATCATAGACGTAAATGGCAGAAAAGCCAAAATTGCAAAACAGTGACAAGGACGTTTCAATGTCGTAAGATAAATTGACACATACAATAGCAGAAGACGCTTCTTCCTTTATTTGGGGCATCCTGTCTAAAGATAATCATTTTAGCAAATTAACAATACAACAGACAAATCATAACATGGAAAAATTTAAGAAATTGTTGCCAGACCTCATCGCCATAATTGCATTTGTGGCTATTGCCTTCGCATATTTCTTCCCAGCTGACTTTGAGGGAAGAATTCTTTACCAACATGATACGGCTGCTGGTAGAGGGGCAGGGCAAGAGGCTCTTGAGTATTATACACAAACAGGAGAACGTACAAGGTGGACTAATTCCACATTCAGTGGCATGCCCACTTATCAGACGTCGCCTTCCTATAACAGCACCGACAACCTTGTGCAGGTGGTGAAAGCTTATCACCTCTGGCTGCCCGACAATGTATGGTATGTATTTGTCTATTTGCTTGGATTCTACATCCTGCTTAGAGCATTCAATTTCAGACCTTTGCTGGCTTCTCTCGGTGCCATTGTCTGGGCTTTCTCATCCTATTTCTTCATAATAATTGCTGCAGGGCATATCTGGAAAGTATGGGCTTTGGCATATTTGCCTCCAATGATAGCTGGCATAGTGTTGGCATATAGGGGGAAGTATTTCTGGGGACTTGCCGTCACGGCATTGTTTGCCGCTTTTGAAGTGAATGCCAACCATGTTCAGATGACTTATTATTATCTCTTTGTCATTGCTTTCATGATAGTGGCTTTCCTCGTGGATGCTATAATGAATAAGCAGGTCATGAGGTTCGTGAAGGCTACGGCTGTTTGCATCGTGGCGGCGGCTATTGGCATTTGCATCAATATTTCCAACCTGTACCACACTTGGGAATATTCCAAGGAGACAATGAGGGGAAAGAGCGAACTGGTGAAGGAAAATAGTGCCAACCAGACAGATAGCGGCCTGGAACGTGACTACATCACCCAGTGGAGTTATGGGATTGGTGAGACATGGACGCTTCTTGTTCCTAATGTCAAGGGAGGGGCTTCGGTTCCATTGGCCAATAACGAATTGGCAATGAAGAAAGCCAATCCTCAATATTATGGATTGTATGCGCAAATAGGACAATATTGGGGTGAACAGCCGGGTACCAGCGGACCTGTGTATGTGGGGGCTTTTGTGGTGATGCTTTTTGTCCTGGGACTTTTCATTGTCAAAGGACCTATGAAGTGGGCTCTCCTTGCTGCTACAATCTTGTCTTTCATGCTCTCGTGGGGAAAGAATTTCATGGGATTGACTGATTTCTTCATCGATCATTTCCCAATGTATTCCAAATTCCGCACAGTGGCTTCAATACTAGTCATAGCTGAATTTACAATCCCACTACTTGCAATGATGGCTCTCAAGAAAGTGGTGGATGAACCAGAACTTCTGAAAAAGCGTTTCAAGGCCCTTGCCGCTTCTTTCGTCATAACAGGGGGAGCTTGCCTTATTTTCGCTCTCGCTCCAAATTTGTGCTTCTCCGACTTTGTCTCTTCTGCTGAAATGCAGGCTCTTGGCCAGTTCCCTTCTGACCAACTCGGACCGTTGCTCGCCAACCTTCGAGAGGTGAGGGAGGCCATCTTTACGGCTGATGCCTGGAGGTCGTTTGCCGTCATTGTGCTGGGTACAATCATGCTCTTGCTTTATCGTGTCGGAAAGGTGAAGGCATCTCACATGGTGCTTGTCATCATTCTGTTGTGTCTCGTCGATATGTGGACAGTGAACAAACGCTATCTCAACGACGGGATGTTCGTGTCGAAGAGCATCAAGGAATTGCCTCAGCAAATGACAGCCACTGACGAGGAAATACTCAAGGACAAAAGCCTTGATTACAGAGTGCTTAATTTCGCAACCAATACTTTCAATGAAAACGAAACATCCTTCTATCACAAGAGTATTGGAGGATATCATGCTGCTAAACTAAGGCGGTACCAGGAATTGATAGAAGCTCACATCCAACCGGAAATGATGGATGCCATGAGGGCTATCTCCGAGAAACAAGGCGACTTCACCCAAATAGCAGGAGATAGCTTGTATCCTGTTATCAACATGCTCAACGCTAAATATTTCGTGATGCCTCTGCAAGACGGAATGACCATGCCTCTTAGAAATCCCTATGCCTTCGGCAATGCTTGGTTTGTCGACAAAGTGCAATATGTTGCCAACGCCAATGAGGAAATAGATGGCGTGGGCAAGGTGGACTTGCACCATGTGGCAGTGGCGGATTCACAATTCAAGGGGGTGCTGGGAGAAAGCGCAACCCAGGATTCCACTTCTGTTGTGAACATCACCGCTTATCAGCCTAACAATCTGAAATATACAGCAGAAACGAAAAATGGTGGCGTGTTGGTGTTCTCAGAGATATATTATCCTGGATGGACAGCTACCGTTGATGGCAAACCAGTCGACATCGGACGCGTGAATTACGTTCTTAGGGCTATCAACATACCACAAGGAAAACATGACATAGAACTAGATTTCCATCCCACATCGGTGTCCAACACTGAGACCGTGGCTTACATAGCTGAAGGTCTGCTGCTGCTTGTGTTCATAGGTGGTGGAGTGATGGAATGGAGACGAAGAAAAACCAATTCTTGATAACTGATAATGAAAAAGCTTCTTTCTCTGCCTCCTAATCTTGTGGGGTGTTTCCATCGAATTACAGGATACGATGAACATGATTGGTTCTGCTCCAATGATCCCGTGGGAAGGAAATTGGGGAGTGGGGGAGGAACTACATGGTTGCTTCGCCAGTGCCATCAACATCAATCTCCAAATGTGGACTTCGAGCAATGGCTTTCACAAGACAAAAAGCTTGTCTTGCATGCTGGTGGGCAAAGCAGACGACTGCCGGCATATGCTCCGTCTGGAAAGGTGCTGACGCCAATACCGGTTTTCAGATGGGAACGGGGGCAAGTGCTTTCGCAAGACTTGCTGTCGTTGCAAGTGCCTTTTTATGAGAGCATCATGAATGCTGCCCCTGATGGCTTGCATACCATGATCGTGAGCGGTGATGTGATGATAAGGACAACTCAACAACTGCCTTTGATTCCTGATGCCGACGTGGTTTGTTTTGGATTGTGGCTGAATGATGAGATTGCTACGGCTCATGGCGTCTTTGTGGCTGACCGCCGCTCTCCCTCCATGCTGAAGTGCATGTTGCAAAAACCATCGATGGAGAAGTTGGCTTTGCTGAGACACGACAACCTTTATCTCACTGACATTGGCGTGTGGCTGCTCAGCGACAAGGCCGTGAAATTGTTGGTGAAAAGAAGCGAAGTGGATGGGCAAGTGGTGAATTATGACCTCTATTCCACTTTTGGATGCGCTCTCGGACAGCAACCCTCATTGGAGGACAAAGAGGTGAATGAACTGAAAGTGGTTGTCCTTCCTCTCGCTGGAGGTGAGTTCTACCATTTCGGAACAAGTCCAGAAATCATCTCGTCGACAATGCAAATACAGAACCTGGTCAACGACCAAAGGGAAATAATGCATCATTCAGCCAAGCCGCATCCTTCCATTTTCATACAAAACTCACAGACTTGGATTCCCATTACAGACAACAATAGGGATTTGTGGGTGGAAAACAGCTGCATAGCAGAGAGGTGGTGCCTTTCTTGTGAAAACATAATAACGGGGGTGCCTGACAACGACTGGGAAATGAATGTTTCACCAGGACATTGCATCGACATAGTTCCTTTGGGAGAAACTCAATGGGTGGTGCGCCCATACGGCTTTCATGACGTGTTCAGAGGTGACCTCCATGATGCTGACACATTCTTCCTTGGACGCTCATTCAGCAAATGGGCGCAGGAAAGGGGCGTGAACATTGATGAAATAGTGGATTCACATGACTTGCAAAGTGCAAAATTGTTCCCTGTTGTGGATAGTGTCCACGACATGGGACTGGTGCTGAGATGGATGACCAATCACCCGGAACTGGACGGAGGGCGTATGATATGGCAGCAGGCGAGAAGATTGTCTGCCGATGACATAGCAGCAGAGGCCAACCTGGAAAGGTTGACCTTGCAGCGTATGGACAACAGGAGACAGAATTGGCCGTTCATTGCAAGAAATCATGAAAGAAGCATTTTCTACCAGGTGGATCTCGACAATGCTGCAAGTGAATTCGCTGAATTCAACATTGCAGAGCCACATCCTTTGCCCAACGATGCTCCGCTCATGACAAAGATCCATGATGCAATGTTTAGGTCGAGATTGCGTACATTGAGGGGAAAGTCGGGTGAGGAGATGGAAACAAGGGCATTCGAATTGTTGAAGAAAGGACTGACGGAGACGGCTCTGAAAGACAGGCAGGCTCCTTCTTTCTCGGTATATGAAGACCAAA
>CAMJLI010000018.1 GCA_946406585.1 uncultured Prevotellaceae bacterium
TTGCGGACCCTGTCACGAGCCCCGCGTGTCTAACAGACGCGCGGGGCTTTTTTGTGTTCCTGAGGGATGTCGCTCCTGACATTCGAAGGATTCTTGGAATGCTCACGACATTCATGACACTCATGTTGTCGTGACGTTGTCATATTGGTCATCTGGCAGTCCAAAACATTCATCATATCACCTTTAATACAGAAGACTGTTTTTGGTTTAACATATTTTTGCAGGCAAGCATCATGTATTGTGGAATAATTGTTATACCTTTGTTTCTTACTTTAGTATTATTATGATTATGATTAAATGTCAGCATTGTGGCAAGCAAATACCATATGATGCCAATTTGTGTCCCTATTGTGGCAGGTCTATCAAACAATTTCAGCAAAAGGAAGTCTTGGATGATGAACAAGAGAGCAATACCGTCCATGAACCTTCTGAATCGTTGAGTGACAAGCCTTTGGCTCCCCGGCCAGATTCCGACAAGAAATGGCTTTTTTATATCATAGCTCTTCTTACGCTTCTTCTTGTAGTAGGTGCAATTTATCATTATAGCACTCGTTCTGGTATTGAAGAAGAAAACGAGGATGAAATAGTAGCAGACACCACAGCAGTAAAAGAACAAGATGAAGTTGTCGATGATAAGACGAAGCCTGTGAAATACAATCCCAAGCATGTTCAGCGCGTGGTTGTCAATGGAGATGGTGTCCGTCTCCGTTTTGGGCCAAGTCTCAAGGCAGGATATTTGAAGGATGAAAAAGGTGCTACAAAGTCAGTGAAGAAAGGCACCCAATTAGAGTGCATTGGTGAAGAAGGTGACTGGTATCATGTAATCTATCAAAACAAGAAGTACTACATGTCCAAGCAGTTCACTTATCTTGTTGAATAATTCGTAATTTCTTTATCTCATTTAACTATATATATATGTTTTTGAAAACACTATTTACCTTGGTTGGAATGTTTTTTCTCGCACAGCCATTGTCGGTAGAAAAAGACTTCATAGACAATTATTCCGACAACGTGCGCGAGAGGGTGGTCATGAAATATGGTTCACGCACAGTACAATTGGATGACGACATATCTTTCTCATTTCCAAAAAAAATGAGAAACAAGAAGAACTGTTTCATAGTTATGTCGAAGAAGGACTATTACCTCTATGTCTATGAGCCACAAGGTACTGACACAGTTTTGCTTGCCCGTTTCGATTGTGCCTTTGGCATGAAAAAGGGTGACAAGATGAAGCGTGGCGACATGAAAACACCCAATAGCACATTGAAGAAGCCTTTCACCATTTCCCAGATAGCAGATGCTTCATCATGGCGACATGATTTCAAGGATGGTCGTGGAAATATCAAGTCATATGGACGTTATTTCCTGCGATTGGTAACTCCTGGCCATAGTGGCATAGGCATACATGGTAGCACCAATAATGAAGAGAGTGTTCCAGGAAGGGCAAGCGAGGGATGCATCCGTCTGAGAGACAAGGATATTATAGATTTGGGCTCAAATTATGCCTTTGTTGGCATGAAGGTTGTCATCAAGGATGAATATATGGATGACTTTGGTTTTGAGAGAGTTGCCCAAAAACGCCTGAAGAAGTCGGATGGCATAGTCCGCTTGCGTCACATCGACCCAGCCAAGGTGCTTTCCAACGAACAGATACAGCAGGCCAAGACAGAAAAGAGCAAGATGGTTTTACCATAGAAACATACAGGCATGGCTCTTAATTACATTTGGATAGCTCTTTTTTTCCTAGGTTTCATTGTAGGAGTGATAAAATTGTGCTTTGGAGATACAGAGACGCTCCCTGCAATGATGGACTCCACCTTCACCATGTCGAAAGAAGGATTCGAGATGTGTCTTGGACTGACAGGCACATTGACATTGTGGATGGGTCTGATGAAGATAGCGGAGGATAGCGGTTTGATCAACAAGCTCGCTTCATTTCTCAGTCCGGTGCTCACGAGGTTGTTTCCCGAAATCCCCAAGGGGCATCCTGCATTGGGTGCAATTTTCATGAACATATCCGCAAACATGCTAGGTCTGGACAATGCAGCCACGCCCATGGGATTGAAAGCAATGCAGGAATTGCAGAGCATCAACAAGGTCAAGGACACTGCAAGCAATTCCATGATCATGTTCCTCACTCTAAACACGTCGGGCATCACCATCATCCCCATCTCCATCATGGCATATAGGGCCAAGGCAGGAGCCGTCGACCCGACAGACGTGTTCATCCCTTTGCTGCTGACTTCTCTTTGTTCCACCATAGTAGGTTTGATAGTTTGTTCCATTTATCAGAGGATAAATCTTTTCAACCGCTACATCTTGTTGATGTTTGCTGTCATTGCAGCATTTGTGGCAGCGCTTTTCACCGCCATTATCGGCATGTCAGAAGAACAGATGCAAGGTTTTTGCCGCGTTCTTACCAGTGTGATGATAGTTGGGGCCATCATGATTTTCATCTTTTCCGGCATGGTGAAGAAGCAGAATGTATACAATTCGTTTATAGAAGGAGCCAAAGGAGGCTTTCAAGTGGCAGTGACACTTATTCCCTATGTAGTTGCCATATTGGTGGCCATTGGCATGTTCAGGGCTTCGGGTGGCTTGCAGATGTTGCAGGATGGAGTAGAGTCCTTGGTGGAATCGATAGGGTTGAATTCCGATTTTGTAGGTGCTCTGCCCGTAGCATTGATGAAGCCTCTTAGCGGACCAGGTGCGAGGGGCATGATGCTCGAGAATTTCAGTCATTTCGGCGTGGATTCTTTCATTGGCCATTTGTCAAGCGTGTTGCAGGGATGTACAGACACCACGTTCTATATCCTGGCAGTTTATTTTGGAAGCGTTGGCATCAAGAAATATCGTTACGCTGTCCAGTGTGGCCTTACAGCTGACATCGCAGGCATGATAGCAGCCGTGATTTTCAGCTACTTCTTCTTCGGATAAAATAAACAGCCACTTCGTGCGTTAATATAAGTGTTCATAATCATTTGATGGCCAATTTGGATACTTATTGTTTCGGGCATGCAGTGGACTGATAGAATCCGACAAGTTAAGATCATCTTGGTGGCGGCGGCAGTGGTCATAGCCGTTGCCTCCTTGTTCATATCCCAGTATTTGGTGCGCGACCTCTCCATTGAAGAGCACCACAAGATGGAGGTGTGGGCAGAGGCGATGCGTTCACTCAACAATGCAGACGAGAATACAGACTTGAATCTCGTGCTGAAAGTAATCGACGACAATAATACCATCCCGGTCATCGTGCTCGACAAGGACGGCAATGCCAACACGTTCCGCAACATCAAGTTGGAGGGTGTTGACCTGGAGGACAGCCTGAGGAATGCCGCCGAGATGGGCAAGTCGATGCTCAAGGCTGGAAATGCCATCAAGATTTACCTGGACGACACGGGCAGTGGCGATTTCATAAATGTTTGCTACGATGATTCCATGATGATCAAGAGGCTTTCATCATGGCCGTACATACAGCTTGGTATTGTCTTGGTGTTCGTTGTCATCGCCATTTTTGCTCTTCTCACATCAAAGAGAGCCGAGCAAAACAAGGTGTGGGTGGGACTCTCAAAGGAGACGGCACATCAATTGGGAACCCCTATTTCAAGCCTTATGGCATGGACGGAAATACTGAAGGAGAGCTATCCGGACGATGACCTCTTGCCGGAAATGGAAAAGGATGTGAAGCGGTTGCAACTAATAGCAGACCGTTTCTCGAAGATTGGGTCGTTGCCGGAACTGGTGCCATGCGGTTTGAAGGAGGTCCTGGGACATGTCGTAGACTACATGAACCGCCGTACTTCAGCCAAGGTAAACATGGTGGAAGAGTTTCCAAAAGATGAAATGGTTGTGGACATCAATGCCTCGCTTTTTG
Organism: uncultured Prevotellaceae bacterium; assembly: GCA_946406585.1. Next base: position 3,875 of record CAMJLI010000018.1, read on the forward strand.
AATGGGTCATCGAGAACCTGTGCAAGAATGCAGTAGACGCCATGGAGGGCCAAGGCACCATCACACTCCATTTGTCAAAAGAAGGAGAAAAGGCTGTTGTGGAAGTGTCGGACACGGGAAAAGGCATACGAAAGAAAGACATACACAATGTTTTCACCCCGGGCTTCACAACGAAGAAAAGGGGCTGGGGACTGGGGTTGTCATTGGCCAAACGCATTGTGGAGGAATATCACAAGGGGAAGATATTTGTGAAATATTCCGAAGTGGGAAAAGGCACCACGTTCAGGATAGAACTCAAATCAAATTCCGGCTTGGCTAACAAGCAGCGAGGATAGAGGAATGGCCACATCCTTCACTATCATGAAGCTAAATAGTGGCAAATTAACTTTTTTCATTAAAACTTTCCACTATTCAAAATAAAATTAGTAACTTTGCAGCCCAAATGGGTAGTTTAGAACAATTCAAAATCAATTTGAAGGGGTTGAAGGAGTCGAAGACTTCATTTTCCTTCTCCCTAGACAATGAATATTTTGATGCCATCGGAGCCACAGAGGTAAAGGGTGGCACGTTAAGTGTCATGCTCGAAGTGTGCAAGGTTGCCAGTGTATATGAACTTGATTTTCATATTGTTGGCGATGCAGTGGTGACATGCGACCTGTGTCTCGATGACATGTTCTTGCCTGTGGAAACCAGTCAGAAAGTGGTGGCGCGTCTGGATCAGGAAGATTCTGAAGACGATGATGTCATCACCGTGTCAAAAGACGAGGGGGTGGTGGATGTGGCATGGCTCATATACGAGTTCATAGCACTTTCTCTACCTACCAAGCATGTACACGCCGAAGGTCAGTGCAACCCGGAAATGGTGAAGCGGCTGAAAGAACTGGCAGCACATGTAGAAGAAGGCGAGGACTCTGGCGACACGACAGACCCGCGATGGAATAAATTGAAAGAGTTAAAATCAACAAATAAAGAATAGTAAAATGGCACATCCTAAAAGAAGACAGTCCAAGACTCGCACACTGAAGAGAAGAACTCATGACAAGGCAGTGGCTCCCACATTGGCACTCTGCCCTAACTGCGGCGCCTATTATGTATATCACACAGTGTGTTCTGCTTGTGGATACTACAGAGGCAAAGTAGCTATCGTGAAGGAAACTGAAGAATAAGAATGGGTAAAGTCAGAGCGATAATCACCGGAGTTGGAGGATACGTTCCCGACTATGTTCTCAATAATGACGAATTGTCGAGAATGGTGGAAACCAACGACGAGTGGATTATGACACGCGTGGGCATAAAGGAGCGCCGCATCCTCACTGAAGAGGGTCTGGGCACCTCCTATATGGCACGCAAGGCCGCAAAGATGGTGATAAAGAAGACAGGGGTGGACCCCGACACCATCGATGCACTCATCCTTGCCACCTCCACGGCCGACTACCAATTCCCGTCCACAGCATCCATCGTGCTTGGGAAATTGGGGCTGAAAAATGCCATGGCCTATGATTTCTGGGGTGCTTGCTGCGGCTTCCTCTATGCTCTCGACACTGCTGCGTGCCTGATCGAAAGTGGGCGTTATCACAAGATCATTGTGATAGGTGCCGACAAGATGTCGTCGATGGTCGATTACACAGACCGCGCCACATGCCCGCTTTTCGGCGACGGTGCCGCTGCCGTGCTCGTAGAGGCTACTGAATTGGAAGATGTCGGATACATGGACTCATACTTGCGCACTGATGGCAAGGGGTTGCCCTTCTTGCACATGAAAGCAGGTGGTTCTGTCTGTCCTCCGTCGCATTTCACCGTAGACCACAGATTGCATTACCTTTACCAAGAGGGGCGTACAGTCTTCAGGTATGCAGTGACAAACATGAGCGACGACTGCGCTTTGATTGCGAAGCGCAATGGGCTGAACAAGGACAACATCGCCTGGGTGGTGCCTCATCAGGCCAACATGAGAATAATTGAGGCAGTGGCCAAGCGCCTTGAACTTCCAATGGAACAGGTAATGGTGAACATCGAGCACTTCGGCAACACCAGTGCTGGCACCATCCCCCTGGCTCTATGGGAGTATGAAAGCAGGCTGCACAAGGGCGACAACATCATCCTCACAGCATTCGGGGCCGGCTTTGTCCATGGAGCATCATATTTGCGATGGGCTTACGATGGCTTCTCTGCTGCTGCTCCAAAAAAATAATCCGAACACCAAAATCATAAAAACGCATCCTTCATTATCGAAAAGGTGCGTTTTTTTGTCGAATCAATCATCACTATGCAACATAAGGCAGGATTCGTAAATATCGTGGGCAATCCCAACGTGGGAAAAAGCACGCTCATGAACCAACTTGTGGGAGAACGCATTTCAATAGCCACTTTCAAAGCACAAACCACAAGACACCGCATCATGGGCATCGTCAACACAGAAGAGATGCAAATAGTGTTCTCCGATACACCCGGTGTGCTCAAGCCCAACTACAAATTGCAAGAGTCGATGCTTGCTTTCTCTGAGTCGGCATTGGCTGATGCCGACGTCCTCTTGTATGTCACAGATGTCGTGGAAAACCCGGAGAAGAACATCGATTTCCTCGACAAAGTGAGAAAGATGACAGTGCCGGTGTTGCTGCTTATAAACAAAATTGACCTTACCGACCAGAAAGGGCTGGTGGCAGTAGTGGAAAAGTGGCACAAATTGCTGCCTGAAGCAGAGATTCTTCCCATCTCGGCACTCAACAAATTTGGAACCGACATCATCCTGAAGAGAATCGGGGAATTGCTGCCCGACAGTCCGCCATATTTCGACAAGGACCAGCTCACCGACAAGCCCGCTCGCTTCTTTGTGAGCGAAATAATACGAGAGAAAATCCTGCTCTACTACGATAAGGAAATACCTTATTCGGTGGAAGTGCGCGTGGAACAGTTCAAGGAAGAAGAAAAGATAATACGCATCAACGCCGTCATCTATGTAGAGCGTGACTCACAGAAAGGCATCATCATCGGCCATCGGGGATATGCCTTGAAAAAGGTGAGCACAGAGGCTCGCAAGGCATTGGAGAAATTCTTTGGCAAGAGCATCTTTTTGGAAACGTTTGTAAAAGTGGACAAGGACTGGCGCAGTTCGAAACGCGAATTGGACAGCTTCGGATATAATCCCGATTAATAACAAAAATAGAACATACCTCAATAAGATATGGGAAATTTAGTAGCAATAGTGGGACGTCCCAACGTGGGCAAGTCCACACTTTTCAACAGACTTACCAAGACGAGGCGTGCCATCGTAAGCGAGGAGGCAGGCACCACTCGTGACCGCCAATATGGCAAGTGTGAATGGAATGGCAGGGAATTCTCCGTGGTCGACACCGGGGGATGGGTTGTCAATTCCGACGACATCTTCGAAGAGGAAATACGCAAGCAAGTCATCATAGCCACAGAGGAGGCCGACTTGTTGCTCTTCCTCGTTGACATAACAAACGGTCTGACAGACTGGGACGAGGATGTGGCAGTGATATTGAGGAGGTCGAAACTGCCTGTCATACTTGTTGCCAACAAGGCTGACAATTTCGACCAATACTATGAGGCGGCAGAATTCTACAAGTTGGGACTGGGCGACCCAGTATGCATCAGTTCGGCCACCGGCAGCGGAACAGGCGACTTGCTCGACCTTGTCGTGGAGCGCCTTGGTGACACTGGAGGTGAAATGTTGGAGGAAGGCATCCCCCGTTTTGCTGTAGTGGGAAGACCCAATGCAGGAAAGAGCAGTCTGATAAATGCCTTCATTGGCGAAGACCGGCATATAGTGACAGAAATCGCAGGCACCACTCGCGACAGCATCTACACGCGATACGACAAGTTCGGTTTCGATTTCTATCTTGTAGACACTGCCGGCATACGCCGCAAGAACAAGGTAACAGAAGACTTGGAGTTCTATTCTGTCATGAGGAGCATCCGTGCCATAGAGAATTCCGACGTGTGCATACTTATGATAGATGCCACCAGAGGCATTGAGGCACAGGATATGAACATCTTCCAGCTGATACAGAAGAACAACAAGTCGCTGGTGGTGGTGGTGAACAAATGGGACCTGGTGGAAAACAAGGACCAAGTGGTAATCAAGACTTTCGAAAATGCCATACGCAACCGCATGGCGCCATTCACCGACTTCCCCATAATTTTCGCTTCCGCCCTCACCAAGCAACGTATTTTCAAGGTTCTCGAGACAGCCAAACAAGTGTATCTCAATCGCACCGCCAAGGTGGGCACCTCAAAGCTCAACGAGGTGATGCTCCCGCTGATAGAGGCATTCCCGCCACCATCGGTCAAGGGAAAATACATAAAGATAAAGTATTGCATGCAGGCCCCCAACACGCAAATCCCAACATTTGTGTTCTATGCCAACCTCCCGCAGTATGTGAAGGAGCCTTACAAGCGGTTCCTTGAAAACAAAATCAGGGAGAACTGGCAGATGACGGGATGTCCCATCAATGTGTTCATACGACAGAAATAGCATTCATGAGGCATCTGTACTATTTCTTTTGTGCCGTGGCGGCAATGGCTTTTTCCTGTTGTGGGAAAACTCCTGTGGAAACGGAGAAAGTCGTTGCCACCACGGCAAAATTGTATTATGAATATTTGTTGCAAGGCAAGTATGAGGATTTCGTTGGCGGCATCGACCACCATGTTCCGGCAGGAGAAGCATACGACAAGCAACTTGTGGATAATGCCAAATTGTTTGTCAAGCGACAGGAAATCTTGCACGACGGGTTGGTAGGCATCGATGTGTCGGATGCAGAGGTAGACATTGATGCGCATACAGCCAACGCCTTCCTGGTGTTCTCTTTTGCCGACAGCACTTCAGAGCAGGTCGTCGTGCCCATGGTGGAGCGCGATGGCGTATGGTTGATGAGATGATTAGTTTTTAGAAAGCACTATTCTCAAAATCCCTCCATATCCCGGCTGGTGGCTGAAAGCATCGGCCTCCTCGAAAAGTCCACCGTATAGTCCGGCGCTCACGATGACACCGGCATGAGTGAACACCCCCACGTGGAGATGCGGCCTCATGCGTAGTTCGTCGATGAATGCAGCTACCCGTTTGCGTAGCATCGGAAAGCTTTCACCCCCCGTGGCTGGCAGGTGCATGTAGTCGTCATACCATTTTTGCAATGCTTCGTCACGTATCTCGTCGTAGCGTTGCATCTCCCATTCACCCATGTTCATTTCTTTCAGCCTGTCGTCCACGATGGCATTGCTGTATCCGCAATAGTCGGCAAGCCGTCTGGCGCGAGTCAGTGGCGAGGTGTAAGTGCAGTCAAAGCGCATGCCTTGCAGCTGTCGTTTCACCTCTGCAGCCTCCTCCTCGAACGTGTCCGCCGTCGGCACGTCGCTCCATCCATAGCAAGTGCCTGGAGGCACCGCCACCCGTGTGTGCCGGATGAATGTGATTTCTATCATGTTGTCGGCTGAATTCATAAATCCTTACGCCTGTTGTGCAGTGATGCATATCATTAGATATGCGCTCAGTTCCACGAGCAGGAACAATGCTCCGCAGCAATCGCCAGTGTAGCCACGCAAGGTGTTCCATATCTTCAAGTAGAGGAAGTACATGACAAGACAAGGGACGAACACCACCAGTTCCCACCTCATGGCAACATCCCCGAAGAGGAAGAGAGGCAGCGATGGCAACAATCCCTGGAAAGCAAGAGATATCCCTCCTGCCACGCTCACCTTGCGGTACACCACACGAGATTTCGCCTCCTGCTCGTTCCTTGCGTAAGGCATCATCTGGACTATCTGTCCTGCCAGCATTTTGGAGAAGGGGTCCGCCGCCATGATGGCAAGTGCGGCAGTCTTTGCTGGCAGGTGCAAGAGACAGAGGAAAAGCATTGAAAAATAGAGAATCAGGCCAATCACACCATAAGTGCCTATGCGTGAGTCCTTCATGATGTCGAGCACTCTCTGCCGGTCTTTGCCTCCACCGCCAAAACCATCACAGAAGTCGGCCAGTCCATCTTCGTGGAAAGCCCCTGTCAGCATTACTCTCACCACGATGGCAGCCAGCACTGCCAAAGCGTGTGGCATCACCCAAGACCCAAAATACAGTGTTGCGGCCATGACGGACCCTGTAAGCCACCCCACGAGAGGCCAGAACTCCACCACGCCGCGATAGCTGGCCTTTGGCGGGGAGTAGATTCTCCAGAATGGCAGTCGGGTGAAGTATATGAAAGCCGCCCAAGCAGATTTCGCGCTTTTAGAAATACTTAGTGATTTTTGCATTGTCGAAGTTGTTCATTTCGTTTATCATCCTTATGGCACTTTCCACAATGGGGTATGCGCATAGTGCGCCAGTGCCTTCTCCGAGCCTCATGCCGAGGTTGAGCAGAGGTCGGGCGTTCATGAGCGATAGCATGCGGGCATGTGCGTATTCGTCGCCACAATGTCCGAAAATGGCATAATGCAGCACGTCTTGATAGAGATGTGAGGCGGCAAGCATGCAAGCAGTCATGATGAATCCGTCAACAAGCACCACCATGTGCCTCTCTGCAGCACGCAGCATGGCCCCTATTGCTCCCACCATCTCGAAGCCACCAAAGTAGCGGATGGCTTCCTCTGCGCTGTCGTCCAGCCTGTTTTTCATGTAAAGATCAACCGCTTGTGCCAGCACCTTGTTTTTGTGGCGTATGCCTTCGTTGTCGAGGCCAGCCCCTGCGCCGATGCACCCTTCGAGTGGCAGTTGACCGAAGATGCTCATCCAGATGCTCGAAGGAGACGTGTTGGCAATACCCATCTCTCCGATGCATATTATGTTGCAGCCTTGGTCATGGCAGGCATCCACCATTTCCACCCCTATGTCGATGGCCTTTTCCATTTGGGCATGTGACATTGCCGGTCCGTGGGCGAAGTTCTCTGTTCCCCAAGCCACCTTTCGGTGTATGATGCCTCCTGCGTCGCTCAAGTCGTGATCCACCCCGATGTCAATGATTTTCAAGTCGAAGCCATGTTGCCTGCAAAACATGTTCACGCCACCGCCACCCTTTGTGAAGTTCAGCATCTGTTGCCATGTCACTTCCCTTGGCGACACGCTGACGCCTTCCCTCTCTATTCCATGGTCACCGCCGAAAAGCAGGTGGCATGGATGTGATAGCGTGGGAGTGAGAGTCTGTTGGATGAGACAAATTTGTGCCGCCAATTCCTCCAAGCGTCCCAGTGAGCCCTTGGGCTTGTTCAGGTTGTCTATCTTTTGTGTTATGGCTTCATTTATGCCATTGTCAGGTTGTTGTATATTGAATGTCTTCATTTCTATCCTTTGATGGTTACAGGTATTCCGCTTACCATGAGAATCACTTTGGAGGCTTTTGATGCCACATATTGGTTCATCCACCCCTGAAGGTCGGTGAATCGTCGTTGCAGGGCATTTGTGCTGACGCCGCCGCTTCCTATCTCGTTTGTCACAAAGATGAATGTGGCGTCTTTTTTCGTCAGTAGGTCAAATTCCCGTTTCATTTTTTCAAGAATCTTGTTTACGTCGGGCAAGGTGTCGTCGCTGTGCTCTTGATATAGGAAATTGGTGCACCACAGCGTTATGCAGTCCACCAACACAACGCGATGATCCAGAACATGTTGGCTGAGGTGCAGTTCTTCCTCGATGTTGGTCCAGCATGGGCCACGTCGAGCTTTGTGCCTCTCTATACGCTGTCTGAATTCCTCGTCCCAAACATGTGCTGTTGCCAAATAGACAGGTTGGCTGCTCAATTGCAAGGCCAGTTGTTCAGCATACTCGCTCTTGCCCGAACGCTGGCCGCCGGTAATCATGATGATGTTGCTCATGGAATTGAATGGTCATTCGAGACTTGTCACGAATTGAATGCCAAAAGTAAGCATATTTTTTACAAATCGTGATTGAAGAAGTGGAAAAATGAGAAAAATTGTTTGATTACCTAATGACGACGGGTAAAAATACTTGCTGATGTTTGGATTTGTCGATATTTTTGCTTTATTTTGCTGTCGTATTAACAACAAGTAAAAATGAAAGACATGAAGAAGATAGCATTATGTATGATTGCTGCCGCCATGACGACACTGTCGTTCGCTCAGACCGTGGAGGAAAGCAAGGCATCAGACAATATTTATGTGGGTATAAATGGTGGCGTGGCCACCAAGACCACAGGAGTGAAATGGAGCGACAACCTCAATCCCAATGCAGGCTTGAGGATTGGAAGATGGTTCACCCCAGCTTTCGGACTTGCCATTGATGGTTCGGCATATTTTTCCAACAAGCCCTACGTCTCCACAGGAACGGTAGTTCGTGCCACAAACGTGTCGCTCTTGGGTACGGTCAATTTCACAAATCTCTTTGGCGGCTACCCAGGCCAGCCAAGATGCTTTGAGGTGATAGGCTTGTATGGCTTGGGATGGGGGCATCTGTTCCGTTCCAACCACGACTATTACAGGCCCGATGACAAACTGACATCCAAAGCAGCCATCGACCTGACATTCAATTTCGGCTGCGACAAGCAGTGGCAGTTCTTCATCGAGCCGGCATTCACATGGGCATTCCTGTCCTCCAATAAACAGCCGTTGCTTCAAGACCCATACCGTCTTACACTCAACGAAGAACAGCCAAGCTACAATGTCAACAATTCTCTTTTCCAGGTAAATGTCGGCATTGCCTACAAGTTGCGCAATTCCAACGGAACGCACAATTTCAAGGTGTTTGAAAGGTTGGCTGGAAACAATGGTGAAATAGACCGTCTTAATGGCATCATCAACGAACTGCGTGGAGAGTTGGCCAAGAAGCCGAAGGAGGTTGTCAAGGAAGTGGTGAAAGAAGTTCAAGTGGCAGGACGAGAGGTAAAGGTGGAGAACTTGGTGTTTGTCACCTTCGCCCAAGGCAAGTCACTTCTCACCAAGGAGGCAATGGATGTGCTCAATGGTGTGAAAGCAGGCTCCCACGTGCAAATAGTGGGTACGGCATCCCCAGAGGGCGACCCGGAACTCAACCGCAGGTTGTCACAAGCTCGTGCCGATGCCGTGGCCGCCTATCTCAAAGACCGTGGCGTGGTGGTGGATGAGGCCACAGGCAAGGGTGTCCAGGGCAACACCTCCAACCGTCTTGCCGTTGTCTACGTGAAGTAGTGACCATACATTATGCAAGACGAAATCAAAGAAGACCTCGCCATAAATGGTGAAGGCATGATGCTGCGCACCGAGGGGCTGGTGAAGCGCTACGGCAAGCGTACAGTGGTGAACGACGTGTCCATCAATGTGCGTCAAGGTGAAATCGTGGGGCTTCTTGGCCCGAATGGTGCCGGCAAGACAACATCCTTCTACATGACCACGGGCCTTATCGTGCCCAATGCCGGGCATATCTACCTCAACAACATGGACATCACCAAATATCCCGTCTACAAGCGGGCAAGGGCGGGTATTGGATATCTGCCTCAGGAGGCAAGCGTGTTCAGGAAGATGAGCGTGGAGGACAACATCCTCTCGGTGCTAGAGATGACCAAGCTCAACCGCAAGCAGCAGCGTGAGAAATTGGAAAGCCTCATTGCGGAGTTCAGGTTGGGAAAGGTGCGCAAGAACAAGGGAGACCAGCTCTCGGGTGGCGAGCGGCGTCGTACGGAGATAGCCCGTTGCTTGGCCATAGACCCCAAATTCATTATGCTCGACGAGCCTTTTGCAGGCGTGGACCCTATAGCAGTGGAAGACATACAGCATATCGTGTGGAAGTTGAAATACAGGAACATAGGCATACTTATCACCGATCACAACGTGCAAGAGACGCTCACCATCACCGATAGGGCATACCTGCTGTTTGAGGGACGAATACTCTTCCAAGGCAAGCCGGAGGAGTTGGCAGAAAACAAGATAGTGAGGGAAAAATATCTCAGCAACAGTTTCGTGTTGCGCAAGAAGGATTTCCAAATGCTTGACGAGGAACGGAAGGCAAGGGAGGAAATGCTGGAATTGTAATAGAAGGAAAGAGCTCATGTTGCGATGGAAAGCCTGTTTCAAGGCAAGTACTTCGTCTAAGTAGACAGACACCAAATAGCCAGGTTAATCATAATGAGAAAAAGATACATGTCCTTAATGATTCTTGCGTTCGCGTTGATAGCCATATCGTGCAATCAAAAGCGCAAGTCAGAGAATGTGACTGAAACAAAAGAAGCAGCCAATGTCGGCTCTTTCAACAGGATACGCATCCAGGCACCTTGCAGCCTGACTTGTGAAATGGGTGACACCACGAAAGTGGTGGTGGATGGAGATTCAGATTTCTTGGACAACATATCCTTGGACAACAATGATGGCTGCCTGGTCATCAAGAAAAAGCGCAACATCACGTTTCAGGATGCAAGGTGCGACATAAACGTGGTGACGCCGGCCTTGCAATCAATTGACCTGCTTGGTGCTGGTTCTGTCGTGCTCAAAGGCGACATCAAGGCAGATGCCTTTTCAATAAAGATGGAAGGAGCCGGCTCTGTCAAATCAGAGAGAATCATCAGCCAGTCCTTGTCTGTCAGTCTCAAGGGGGCAGGTTCTGTGGACCTTGACGACGTGACAGCAGAAGACATACAGATGGAAATGAAAGGAGTGGGGTCGTTGTTTGCCAATTTCACTTCTTCGGGTGCTTTGGACTGTTCCTTGGATGGTGTAGGCTCCGTCAACTTGCAAGGGCAGGTCAAGACATTCCGTCACAAGGAAAGTGGAGTGGGTAGCATCAATGCCGACAAATTGAAAGTAGGTGAATGACAGCTGGCGAAGCTAGAACCATTTGACTATTACCTACTATCTGCCCTGCCGCTTTTGGTTAAAAAAACAAATTTTTATCCTTTCTTGTTAGGTGTTTAGGTGAAATATGCGTAATTTTGCAATTCAATTCGCTATTTATCAAATAAGAACAATAACAACAAGACCAAAAGATGAACATTTCATTTGAATGTCCCGACAAAGTTAATGGCCAGATGACACTCAACGTGGAGGTTGGCGATTACAAGGAAAATGTAGAGAAAAAACTGAAAGACTTACGTAAGAAAGCCAACATGCCTGGTTTCAGGGTAGGAAACGTGCCTATGAACATCATCAAGCGCCAATATGGCACTTCTGTTAAAATTGAAGAAATCAACAAGCTTATAGGCGAGGCGATCTACAAATACGTAAAAGACAACAACATAAAGATGCTCGGCGAGCCTCTTCCTTCGCAGAAACAAGATCCTCAAGATTTGGAAGCTGAAGGTCCATTCGAGTTCATATTCGACATTGCCGTGGCACCCGACTTCGAAATCACCCTTTCCCAAAAGGACAAGGTGAAATATTATGAAATCGAAGTGGACGACAAACTCGTAGACGGACAAATCGACATGCTTGCCTCTCGCAACGGCCATCAGGAGAAGGTGGAAGAATATGACGAGACACAACGCGACATCTTGAAGGGTGATTTGCGCCAGCTCGATGCAGAGGGAAACACCCTCGAGGGTGGCATAACCGTTTCAGATGCTGTCCTCATGCCATATTATATTAAGGTGGAAGAGCAAAAGGCACTCTTCGACAATGCAAAACTGGGCGACATCATTACCTTCAACCCCAAAAAGGCATATCCAGAAAGTGATACGGAAGTGGCTTCCTTGCTGAAGATGAAGAAGGAAGAGGTGGCAGAACTCCATTCCGACTTCAGCTTCCAGGTGACAGAAATCTCAAGGTATGTCAAGGCTGAGGTGAACCAAGCCCTTTTTGATTCCGTATTCGGTGTTGGCAATGTCACCAGCGAAGAGGATTTCCGCCAGAAGATTGCAGAAGGCTTGCGTCCTCAACTGATGGCCGAGTCAGACTACAGATTCTTCCTTGATGTCCGCAAATACGCAGAGGAGAAAGTAGGTGAACTTACATTCCCCGACGAAATGCTGAAGAGGATAATGAAGGCCAACAGCAAAGACAAAGGTGACAAGTTTGTAGATGACAATTATGAGGCAAGCGTGAAGGAGCTTAAATGGCACCTTATCAAGGAGCAACTGGTGAATGCTGCCGGCATCAAGATAAATGATGACGAGTTGCAAGGGACTGCCAAGGAGATGGCAAGGGCACAGTTTGCCCAATACGGCATGAACGACGTACCCGACGAGTATCTTGAGAATTACGCCAAAGACTTGCTCAAAAACAAGGAGAATGTTGATGGCATCATCGACCGCACCATCGACCGCAAGCTCAATATCGCACTCAAAGACATTGTGACACTCGATGTCAAGAAGGTGACATTGGATGAATTTCAGAAAATTGTGAAAGAATAACTCGTTTTTTTTCAAAAAAAAACTCTTTTTTGTTAAGGTTATCGACTTTTTTTCGTAACTTTGTTGCTACGAATAAAAGAAAAGTCGGTAACCTTATATTTATGGTCTGATTTTTGTACTTTGTCATGACGTGGGCGAAGGTTTGGCACCGGGAACTCATATTATGAAACAAAAACAAAGAGAGAAATGAACGATTTCAGAAAATTCGCTACAAAGCATTTGGGCATCAACGGACAAGTGTTCGACGATGTCATCAGCGCACAGTCGCAATATTTGAATCCTTACATCCTCGAAGAAAGGCAGCTGAATGTCACACAGATGGATGTGTTCTCAAGGCTCATGATGGACCGCATCATCTTCCTCGGGACGCCTATCGACGACTATACTGCAAACACTCTTCAGGCACAGCTGCTGTATCTTGACTCAGTGGATAGCGGCAAGGACATCTCCGTATACATCAATTCGCCTGGTGGAAGTGTGACAGCAGGACTCGGCATTTATGATACCATGCAGTTCATCACCAGCGATGTTGCAACCATATGCACAGGCATGGCTGCATCGATGGCTGCCGTGCTGCTTGTGGCAGGTGCAGAAGGAAAGCGTGCCGCACTCACACACAGCCGTGTGATGATACATCAGCCATTGGGAGGAGTGCAGGGACAGGCCTCAGACATCGAGATTGAAGCGCGTGAGATACAAAAATATAAAAAAGAACTCTACAACATCATCGCCGAGCATTCGCACACGCCTTTCGAAAAGGTATGGGCCGATTCCGACCGCAACTACTGGATGACCTCCCAAGAAGCCAAGGAATACGGCATGATAGACAACGTGCTGGTGCGTAAGAAGTAAGAGACCATGAACAAATGTAGTTTCTGCGGAAGAAATGAGAAGGAGGTGAAACTCCTCATATCGGGCATCAATGCGTATATATGTGAAAATTGCTCGCAGCAGGCTTATGAAATAGTGCAAACATCGGGCGTGCTTCAGTCGAATGACAAGAAGGAAAGGAAAGATTTCAAGAAATTGCCCAAGCCGCAAGAAATAAAGGACTATCTCGACCAATATGTCATAGGCCAGGACGAAGCCAAGAGGTATTTGGCTGTTTCTGTCTACAACCATTACAAGCGCCTCTACCAGCCCGAAGAGAAAGACGGTGTTGAGATAGAGAAGAGCAACATCATCATGGTGGGAAGCACGGGCACGGGTAAAACCCTGCTCGCCCGAACCATAGCCAAACTGCTCGACGTGCCTTTCACGATAGTGGATGCCACCGTGTTCACAGAGGCGGGATATGTGGGTGAGGATGTGGAGAGCATCCTGTCCAGATTGCTGCAAGTGGCTGACTATAATGTGGATGCTGCCCAGCGAGGCATCGTGTTCATCGACGAGATAGACAAGATAGCCAGAAAGAGCGACAATCCGTCAATCACGCGCGACGTGAGTGGAGAAGGAGTGCAGCAAGGACTGCTCAAGCTCTTGGAGGGCACAATGGTAAATGTGCCCCCACAGGGTGGCAGGAAGCATCCCGACCAAAAATACATACAGGTGGATACCAGGCACATCCTGTTCATCTGTGGAGGAGCCTTCGATGGCATAGAACGCAAGATAGCACAAAGGCTCAACACTCATGTGGTGGGATATAATTCTGTACAGAATGTAAGGAAAATAGACAAGGAGGACCTCATGAAGTATGTGCTGCCACAAGACCTGAAGTCTTTCGGGCTCATACCGGAAATCATTGGTCGCCTGCCTGTGCTGACATACCTCAATCCATTGGATAAAGAGGCTTTGAGAAAGATATTGGTAGAGCCCAAAAACTCCATCGTGAGGCAGTATACAAAACTTTTCGAGATGGACGGCATAAAGCTCACCTTCTCTAAAGACGCATTAGACTTCATTGTTGACAAGGCCACAGAATACAAGTTGGGAGCAAGAGGATTGCGCTCGATAGTGGAGAATGTCATGATGGATGCCATGTTCGACTTGCCATCGAAAAAAGTAAAGAAATTTGATGTCACGCTCGAATATGCGAGACAACAACTTGATAAAGCACACTTTCAGAGTACAGAGGGGGTGGAATGACCCCCACCAAACTCTGAATACCCTCATTTGAGAACAACACACCATGCCAAAAGACGTTAACCTCAATCAACAACTTAAAAAGTACTTCGGCTTTGACAAGTTCAAAGGCGACCAAGAAGCCATTGTCAGCAATGTTCTGGCGGGCAACGACACTTTCGTGCTAATGCCTACAGGAGGAGGAAAGTCCTTGTGCTACCAATTGCCGTCGCTATTGATGGATGGCACAGCCATCGTAATTTCACCACTCATCGCTCTTATGAAAAACCAGGTTGATGTCATCAATGGAATGAGCGAAGAGGAAGGGGTGGCCCACTATCTTAACTCATCCCTCAACAAGGCGGCAATAGACCAAGTCAAGGCCGACATCGTTTCGGGAAAGACAAAATTGCTTTATGTGGCACCCGAATCGCTTAACAAGGATGACAATGTGGAATTCCTTCACTCGGTGAAAATATCCTTCTACGCAATAGACGAGGCACATTGCATCTCGGAATGGGGACATGACTTCAGGC
>CAMJLI010000019.1 GCA_946406585.1 uncultured Prevotellaceae bacterium
AAATTCTGTTAATGGCTTTTTTTTTTGATGGATTATTCTTATCTTTGCAACGAAAAGAAATAATCGATGTGTTTTTTCTTGCGCCGATTATTTCCCAGCAACAGAAAATAGTAGGGGTGATCACATTGTTCTATGATTTGTGATTATTCTATAAAACAAAAAAATATGAATTTGAAAAAAACGATAAAATCACTTGTATTGTCATTGGCATTGATGGCTGTTTCGCAGCCGGTAGTAGGACAGGATCTTTTGGCACGTATCGCCCCAGTAGACAAAAAAGTGAAACAACTCGACACCTTGGCCCTGCAAAGCGTAAGGGTGAGAGAAAATATCGAAAACCCCGCAGGATGGCTTTACAACAACGAATGGGACAACCGCTATGCACACAAAGCCGGTGACCTGCCCGACACAATGACCATCAACCTCCGCAAATTCTGCATGCCCACACCAAGTCGTGTGATAACATCCAACTTCGGACCACGCTGGGGACGCCAGCACAAGGGTCTTGACATCAAGGTTTACATAGGCGACACAATACGCGCAGCATTCTCCGGAAAAGTGCGCATCGTGAGATACGAAGCAAAAGGTTATGGCAACTATGTGGTGATACGCCACAGCAATGGTCTGGAAACCATTTACGGACACTTGTCAAAGCATTTGGTAAGAGAGAACCAGACAGTACGTGCCGGAGAACCTATCGGACTTGGAGGCAATACAGGCCGAAGCACTGGTTCACACCTGCATTTTGAAACCCGCCTCTGTGGCGTGGCGTTGAACCCCGCACTGTTCTTTGACTTCCGCAACCAGGATGTTACTGGCAACACCTATTTCTTCCGCCGCAGCACAATGGACAGGGAGTCGGCTAAGGCAACGGCAGCTCGTGGCAAGAAGCAATCCTCCTACACCAAAGAAGAGGTGTATGGCGGTGGCGAATAGCCACAGTTCTGAAACGAAAGGGATTTTCGAACACATATAGTGAATAAGGGCGTGTCCACTTCAGGGCACGCCCATTTCCATTATTATGGCCAATAACGTCTATCGTTTCAGAAAAGCACGCACCACAAACCAGCAATGCATGGCAATGGTGGTGACCAGACCATAATGCCGTCGCATGACATCAAAACGCTCCCTTAACGATTTCTTGTGATTCTTTGTGGTCTGGCCCTCATGCAGATAATTCACCAAAACAGTGTTTACACGACAAAGAGGGGCGTTCTCCTTCTCAGCCAATTTCATTACACGGATGCACCAATCCACATCTGCCGAGAAACGATACCTTGTGTCATATCCCACTTGCCGGGCCAAGTCCATCCGGGCGTAAAAGGCTTGGTGACACACCAGCATTCCGTGTTTGAACGACCTCCAAGTGAGCCTTTCGGGTGGGGAAAGCCTTCGATGCCCTATGAAATGCCCTTCCTTGTCCACCAAGTCGGTATCGCCATATATCACGCCAGGCATCATGCCTGCATTCTTTCCTGCTGCCTCCACAACACGGTCAAGCGTGTGGTCAGAAGGCAGCCAGTCGCCAGCATTGAGAAAACATACATAGTCGCCTGTAGCACGTCGTAAACCCTTGTTCATGGCATCATACAAGCCCTTGTCCGGCTCCGAAACCACCGACACTTCATGTTCCGGGACTTCAGCAGCAGACCTGGCCATGTAGGCGTTGGCAATGTCAACAGTGCTGTCTGTGGAAGCACCATCCACTATGATGTGCTCAATGCATGGATGATGCTGCCTCAACACGCTGTCGAGCGTCACCCGCAACACATCTGCGGCATTGTACGTTATGGTGACAATGGATATTTTGGTCATAATCCATAATGCTTGAAAGCCATGGCATGATTATACACCTCGATGTACTTCAGCGAGACGGCATTCTGCGAGTAGGTGGTGGCAACCTTCCTGACGGCAGCCTGGCAGACAGCACTATAGTCTGCTTCCTGCAAAACCCACTCAATACCGTTCATCAAATCCTTGGCATCACGATATTCTGCCACGTAGCCATTCTTCTTATGGTCTATTTCCTCGGGGATGCCTCCCACCTTGAATCCCACACACGGCACGCCGCATGCCATGGCTTCCATGATGGTGTTAGGCAAATTGTCCTCCAAGGACGGCAGCACGAAAACGTCCACGGCATTATAAACATCCACTATCTTCTTGTCGTCATTCACATACCCCAAAGGGAATACTGGAAGGGCAAGCTTGCCCTCTATCTCCTCAGCATGCCCGCCAAGTATCGCTACCACGGAGTTGTTACCCGTTTCCGGCTTCTCACTGGCCAGTTTTTCGATTGCTTCCGAAAGGTATGCCATGCCTTTTCTTTCGTCGGTCACACGCTGGGAGACAAACAATATGATTCGCTTGTCCAAAGGCAGTCCCAATCGCTTCCTTGCTTCCATCTTGTCACAAGGCTTGTACACACGGGTGTCTATGGGATTGGGTATGCTCGTCACAGAATGTCCGGAAAGCAGCGAACTCTGTTTGGCTTGAGCCTCCAACCATCTGCTGCAAGCCACAAAAGAAACATGCTGGTCTTTTAGTACCTGCTGCTTTCTATTCCACACCTTCCAAGCCACGTCATGCGAAGAACCTCCACCTGGCAGCATTTTGCAATTCCGGCATACATTCTTGAAAGCATTGCACCCTTTTGTGTAGTGGCAGATGGCAGTAGCCGGCCAGACGTCATGCATGGTCCATACTACCGGTTTCCCACTATCAAGTATCTTTTTGATGCCTTTTAGCGAAAGCATGCCCTGATTGATCCAATGCAAATGAATGACGTCTGCTTCCTTGAATTCCCTCATTCTTGTTATGTCGAATCCTGTATTTGCCAAATCGATGTCAAACAGGTGCTTCTTGGAGAAATGCAACTTTCTCCATATGGAAAAACGCTCCATAAGGAAATGCCGCTGTGCCATGACACCATTCCCCAGTCCCACGACAGTGAGTGAATCGCTCTGCTTGTCACGAACGAGCATCTTGGCCTTGACACCATTGTTGTTTAGTGCCTCCATCAACCTATTGGCAGCCACTGCAGCCCCACCAGTCCGTTCGCTTGTGTTTACTATCAATACTCTCATGCTACCATTGTATTATAAGTAGGATTTCATATTTGGAAGCAGGTGTGGAGTGCCTGCTTACCTATATGCAAAAATAACAATAAAAACTGATTTGACGAATAAAACTTATAGTTTTTGTTGTTGTTATCGCACACAGCATTTGATTTATATCAAGAAAAGGGCATAAAATTACAAAAATGAGGTTGGAAATATTGGAATGCATCCAAAATGATATTACCTTTGCAGTGTGATTGATGAACGATCAATCAAAAAGGTTAATAGATTGTTTAGGTTAGTAGTAATAGATTTAGGTTTTTAGTTATTAGGTTTAAGGTATTAAGTAGATTGTTTCATTGGACAACAAAGGCTGCCGTGAGGTTCCCTTTGGTTAAGAAAAGGATTTTTAGTTAAACATAGGCTTGTACGCTGCGACTCAGAGATGAGTTGCAGCGTACTTTTTTGTACCTCTTGCAAGTCAATGGCATGGCTATTGCCAGAAGCAATGAGGGGCGCAGATTTGGATGCGCCCCTCATGCCGGATATGACATTCTTTCATGCTGGTCATTACATTTTCTCCACGAGCACGGTGGCATAGGCTGCCATGCCTTCCTGCCGACCCGTGAATCCAAGTTTTTCAGTCGTTGTAGCCTTGATGGAGATGCAGTCTGGCTCCACCCCCATCACTTGCGCCATGCACTGCTGCATGGCTGGTATGTGTGGGTTTAGTTTTGGCCTCTCAGCGCATACCGTGGCATCCACATTCCCCACCCGATAACCTTTTTGGGCAATGATGCCAACCACTTCCTTGAGGATTATCTTGCTGTCCATGTCCAACGTGTCATCGGAATTGTCGGGGAAATGGTAGCCTATGTCGCGCATGTTGGCAGCACCCAGCAGGGCATCGCAGATGGCATGTATCAGCACGTCGGCGTCGCTATGGCCCAGCAGCCCCACATCATTTGGGATTTTTATGCCTCCTAGCCACAAATCCCTGCCCTCCACCAACTGGTGGACATCAAATCCGAATCCTACTCTGATATTCATGGCTGTCTTTCATCTACGTTTGAACAGGTCTTTTATGCCATCCATGTCAAAAGAGAGCGTGAAGCGCAATGTCTGGTCAAGAGGATTGCTCTTTGCCGTGGCAATGACATATCCGGCATCAAGGGAGAACACATTCATCCTGAATCCTGCTCCCACGGTGAAATACTTGCGGTTACCCTTCATCTCGCTCTCGTGGTGATAGCCCGCACGAATGGAGAACTGGTCATGATATACATACTCGGCACCCACGCTCCATTGTATTTCCTTCAGCTCTTCCGAAGAACCGTCAGGGGCGTCACTGAAGCTCTTGAACATGCCGCTGATGCTCGACACATCGAAATATTCCTTCTCCAACCTGTCCTGATACTCCTGGGAGGTCTCTTCCTCTCTTTGCTTGGGGTAAGTAGGCACAAGCAACTTGTTGGCGTCAGCGGCGATGGTGAAGCGGTTGTACTCGTCGACAGGTATCATGAGCGACGCACCAAGTCGAAGGTTGGTGGGGATGAACTCGCTGTGCTCGTCACCACCGAAAGTAATCTTGCTACCGATGTTGCTGACATTGAGACCAAGTCCCAACTGACATTCCCTGGCACCAAGGTTCAGATAATTCTGGTAGTAACATGCGATATCGGCAGCAAAGGCAGAGCCAGGACTGGTGTCCTCCGTATAGTCGTATGTCAAGTCGGAATAAATCCATCTCACGGCAGCGGCGATGGAGAACTTTTCACTAAGCATGAGCGAATAGCCCACATCGAGCGACATTTCATATGGGTTGATGGTCATGTCGTTGCTATCGTCCAGCGAACTGCTTGTCATCACCTCGCCAAGGGAGAAATAGCGCAGCGAACCGGAAACGGCGCTGTAGTCGCCGATGCGGTAATATCCAACAAGATATGCCAAGTCCATGTCGCTCACCAATTGGCGCAGCCATGGGGTGTAGTTCAGTGCGACTCCTGCCCTGGAGATGGTGAAAGGATATTTTGCGGGATTCCAGTATTGCGACACCACATCAGGGTCGGTGGCTGCTCCCACGTCGCCCAGACCGGCTGCCCTTGCATCAGGGGCTATGGTTTGTGAAGTCACGGATGTGTTCACAGGATTGAACATGTTTTCTTTTTCCTGTGCAGACAGTGTCAGCGATACGAGTGTGCATGCCATGAAGGCACAGGCCTTTAGGCGGCGATTTCTACAAATCATTTATGTTCTGATTTAGAATGAATAAGCAAAAAATGTGGGTGGTTGTCTTTACCCCTAATAAAAAAACGCAGTCTGCTCTCATTTATTGTCAATCACGATGAGTTTCTTGGATTTCGAGACGTTGGAACTGCCATCGCAAGCAATGCTGACCCTATACAGATAGACGCCTGTCTGGAGCCGTTGCCCTCCGTCTATGGTGAGGTCCCAGTCCACGGTGAGGGTCTGCGAGGTGGGCACGTCGCTCTCCTTGTGCTTCCACAGCATCCTTCCACTGAGGTCGAAGATGTCGATTTCCACGTCCATGTTGCTTCCTGTGCGGTCGTGGTTGATTATGAACGTTGTGGACGTCTTTGCAGGGTTGTTGGTGCAACTGACCGACCGCAGGGTGGGTTTCAACTGCTCCACCACATTGAAGGAGAGTTCGGAAGTGGAGGAATTGTTCAAGATGTCCCACGCCCTGAATTTCAGGTAATGCCTGCCTGGCGCCAACTCTGGAATACTGTAGTAAGTGGTTCCGCTGGTGTAGCTTCCGAAGTCGAAAGTGAAATTGTCATTGAGCACATACGTCTTGTTCATGTCGTCATCGATGATGAGTTCAAGATTGTGCCCTATGCCGGTACCTGCCGCATTGATGCCGTCCTTGTCTGTCACCTGCGCCACGAAATACGGCGTGGTGTTCACATCGCCTCCATTTGAAAACGAGGGTGAGTTCAGATAGCAATATATTGATGGCCCTATGAGGTCATTTTCCGCTGTGGCTGTTCCTCCCACGAAAAACTTGTCGCATGCGCCATGTGCCTCGAGGGTGTGCTCTGCATTGACGGCGTGGATGTTCATCAGTCCTGCACCATCAGAATAATTGATGTCCATCGGCACGGCGAAAGAGAACACGAATTCACCATTCGTCACATTGTCGGAGCCGTTGAACAGTACGTTCTGCCGGTCATTGTAAGTGTATATGTCATCCGAATCCTCCGCCTGCCCCTTGCAGATGATTGTTTCCTCAGAGTCGCGCACAGTGGCGGAAACGGTACCATTGAAAGTGCTGTCCCTCATGCCATCTCGTTCTACATGCCCTTTCACCACAGCAATGCTTCCGGCACCCAAGGTGATGTTGGAGGCTTGTCCCACAGCCTTGCCGTTGATGGTGTCGACAACAACCTTTAGTGTCGGCACATGAAGACAAAGGGCTGGGTCGCCAAGCAGGGAATAGCGCAACTTGTTCGCCGTGCGGTCTTGCCCTGAGGTTATCATCTCGTTCTTTGCCAGTCTTTGCGCCTCTCCTATAGTGGTTTTCTTCCCATCCACAATGCTCAGCACATGCTTCAGGTATGCACGATTCAGGTATGCATTGTAACCTTGATAGACGGTGCGCGTGGTTCCGAAGAAAGCCATCGAACCGCCTTTCTTGTTGAGCATGGCCTCCACACCGATGCAGTCTTCCGCCATGTCAAAAGGCATGATGTCGCATGAGGCTGTCACCCACAGGGGGGTGTGGGAATTGGTGAACTGCTGGAAGTCCTGCAAGGTGAACACCCTCTCGTGGGATATGCTGATGGCAGACCCGTGCCCGGAATAGTCGATGACGAGTGCGCCATTGGCCTGTGTCTGCCTGATGTCCTTGGTGCAGTCTGGATATGTGTTTCCCGTTGCCGATGTCACTCTGGTGTAAGCATCCCACATCACCTTCTTTATTTGGAAGCCGGGATAGAGTGAATTGATGAGGTTGGCGGCATTGTTGGCATCCACCATGTGAGAATTGTTGTTGCCATCGTCGCCAAGCACCACCACCTGGTTGTGCCATGCCCCTGCATCCTTGTTCAGAGCATAGTTGACGGTTTTGTCCACCACGGTCTTGGCATCCTCGACGGTGTGTACGGGGAAGCGGCCCACTGCCATGTCGAGCTTGTCGCTGCTTTGCGGATTCAGTCCTTCACCATCGTCGAGCAGGCAGATGAAGCCATCGTCTACATAACAATAAATCTCACTGAACGATTCCTCGCTCTCGAAACAAAGCAAGAAGTCGTCGGGCGAATAATTGCGTGTCTCGGACGTGAGCATCCTGTTGTCCCAAAAGGCATCGCCAAACAGCAGCACGTGCTTTGGCATGTCTGCTTCACTGCCGGCTCTGTCATACAACATCTTGAGGTATCGGCGATAGGCGCTTATGTCGGGTGTCCCGCTTGAGAACTCGTTGTATAACTCATCGGCAGGCACTATTCTCACCCTCATGGAGTCACGTTGTTCGTGCATGGCGGCTATCCGTTCTGCCTGTGCCCTGAGTTTCTGAGACGTGGGTATTATTATCACCAGGTCGGTTTGTCCGTGTCCATGGAGGTCTTGGTTTGTTATGTTGTGAACATATTCCGGTTCAGGGATGCCCGAATACGTCAGTGCCGTCATCTTGCGTGGCGTTTCTGTATATATGTCTATATAGTCGAGCCTCACAGGCCCTCCTCTCAATGGCTTGAGTGTTATGCTGTCCGTGCTGCTCAGGTTGTTCACATTGTAGACCTGTGTGGCCTCGTCGCCCCTGTCGTATGACCCCGGCGACATGCTCAGTGTTCCCAACACGGAATCGTTAAGGGCTATTTGCACGATGGTGGACACTCCGGCTGTCACTGCCACAGCAACTTGCCCCGAGGTGTCGATGCTTGGGTTTTTCAATGTGTAGGTATGTGATGCTCCCAGCGATATGGGGGTGTTCTCGAAGAGTTTCCTTCCTCCTTGGAACCACGAGAAATTATCTATCTCATGAAGCATGTGGTAGTGCTCCGGCCTTCTGTTGTTCTGATTGACGAAAGTGGCGCTGTCCACAGTCAACGGCTCGCCCTCTCCTTGTGTGATGAAATAGTACCCATAGTTGGAATAGGGGTTGCGCGTGCGTTTCATGGAAGAAGGCTTGTCCCACGAGACAGGGCCTTGGGCATAAAACAATCTCCTGCCTCCATAGTTGCATGTGGGCACTTCCTTCAAGTCGTCAGTGGCAATCAGCTCTTCTGGCAGCAGCTGCTCGTTCTGCAAAGCACCCCCATACCCATACACCTTCACCTTGGCAAGGTCGGTGAATCCTGCTTTTTTGATCAGGGCGTCACTTATCTGATATACTCCGGAAGAAGGAACACGCACCTTGGCCCACCTGCCAGTGGCGAGCACGGAATGCGCCGCATAGCGGTCGGCATTGCCTGCTGAAGGGGCACGCCTGACACCCGCTCTCCTGGGCTTTGACTCCACAGAGAGCATGAAACTGACAAGTATCCGGTATTTTCCCTCCCTGAAGACAAATGGCACAAAAGAGACCTCAAGGCTTCCATGCCGACGTTCCACCACCACATTGCATTCCACTTGTGGCAGTTCGCCAAGGGAATCGGTCGTGAAGGCTCTCATCTTTCTTATGCCATATTCGGTCATGTCGATGAACTCAGGGTAGAGTATGCTGACAGTGTATGTGGAGTCAGCATATCCTTCCGGCAATGGTATCGAACAGGCAAATCGTGGAAGCACGGAATCAATGCCAACCTCCTCTGCCGTGAGGTTGTAGAAATGCTGCGCATCCACCGTGTTGTTCCCCATGAACAATCCACAGAGGATGGTTAGTAAAAATATTATTCGCCTACTTGACATTGAATTCCAAAACCTTTTTGTCTTCTACATAACCCACCAGATGGTCGTTCTCGTGCACCGGTCCAGAGGGTGATGGTGCTCCTGTGAAGAGGATGTCTCCAGTGCGCAAGGTAAAAAAACGGCTGATGAATGCGATGAGTTCGTCCACTCCGCACAACATGTCGTTGGTGTATCCTCGCTGCACGGTCTGTCCGTTGATATCGAGGTGGAAATGCAAGTCTTGCACTCCCGGCATCTGATCCAATGCGACCCACTCTCCTATCGCAGCCGCTCCATCGAAACTCTTGCTCAAGTCCCATGGCAACCCCTTGCCAGCCAACCGCCTCATGACATCAACAGCCGTGAAGTCGATCCCACATGTGACAGCATCGTAGTAGCGATGGGCAAACCTCACAGGCACTGACTTGCCTAGTCGGCATATCCTCACCACAAGTTCGGTCTCATAATGCACGGGTCCCAAATCGTCTGGCAAGAAGAATGGCCTGCCACCCTTGAGCAACGAGGAGTCGGCCTTTGTGAAAAGGACAGGACTCTCCTTATCAGATAACGGATTGCCGGCTGTTTTATTGTATTCCAAGTAGTTGAATCCTGTTGCAAAAATTTTCATTGTGGAAAGTTGTTTTTTGGCAAAAAAGCATTGGTTGCGGACTGCGAAAATAGCCAGGTATGCGAAAGTATTCGCACCCCTGGCTATAATGATTGATATCCTTGCCGTTTACAGATTAGTCGGCACGCAAAGTGAATCTCTTGAAGTCAACCACCTTGAGGTCCTTGTCGGCAGCCTTCAGATAGGCAGCCACATTCTCTTTGTTCTCGGCTTTGATATACTCTTGGTTGACAAGGCAATTCTCCTTGAAGAACTTGGCCATGCGGCCCTTGGCAATGTTCTGGATCATCTGCTCGGGCAGGTTTGCAGCCTTGGCCTCGGCAGCCTCCTTCTTGATGACGCGAGCCTTTTCAGCCTCTTCTTCAGTGAGCCAGCCCTTGGCGATGTTGGAGTTGATGTGGTCTTCGCTGTCCACGAGGTTGGGGTTGATGCCAGCCTTCTTGAGAGCGGCCTCCACAGCCTTCTCTATTTGCTCTTCCTTGGTCTTCTGGATAGCTACTTGCAGTTCATTGTCCTTTACAGACTGGGGCACGCTTTCCTCATCCAAAGCGACAGGATTCATGGAAGCCACTTGCAAGGTGATGTTGTGTCCTTGCTCCTCGAAATCCTTGTTGAGCTGCACGAGTGTGCAGAGGATGTTCTTGCCTTGGTGGTTGTAGCTGTAGATGTTGTCACCTTCAAGGTAATTGTAGCCGTCAAGCTCCATCTTCTCACCAGTGATACCAGAGCGCTGTGTCACTGCGTCAGCCACTTTCTGGCCGTCGGCCAGAGTCAGTTCGCTCACCTCCTCCACTGTCTTGCACTTGTTGGCAACAGCAGCATCGAGGATGGCCTGGGTAAGACCAATGAAGTCGGCACCATTAGCCACGAAGTCGGTCTCGCATTTGAGAGCGATGATGGCGGCAAATCCGTTTTCCACCTTCACGAGCACGCAACCATTTGAGGTTTCGCGGTCGCTGCGCTTTGCAGCAATGGCGAGTCCACGCTCGCGGAGCAGGTCCTTAGCCTTGTCGAAGTCTCCTTCAGCCTCGGTGAGTGCTTTCTTCACGTCAGCAAGGCCTGCACCAGTCATGGTGCGGAGCTTCTTGATGTCTTCCATATTTGGTTTGTAAGCCATGATAATATCTTTTTCTTTTGTTCGTTATTGGATGATTATTCTTCTGCTGGAGCCTCTTCCTCTGCAGGTGCTTCTTCCTCTGCAGGAGCTTCTGCTGGCTCAACAGTCTCTTCTACTGGAGCTTCCTTGCGTGCTTTGCGCTGGCGCTTTGGCTTTGCATCGGCAGCCTCTTCGCTCTGCTCGGCAGCAGCCTTCTCGTCGGCCTTCTCAGCCTTGCGCTCCTCAAGACCCTCGGCGATGGCGGCGCAGCAAGCGGTCAAAATGACATCGATGCTGTCCTTTGCGTCGTCGTTTGCGGGAATCACGAAGTCAATGTCGTCCGGGTTGGAGTTGGTGTCCACGATGCCGAAGACGGGGATTCCGAGTCTCTTGGCTTCCTTCACTGCGATGTTCTCTTTCATCACATCCACTACAAAGAGTGCGGAGGGCAGACGTGTGAGGTCGGCGATGGAACCGAGGTTCTTCTCGAGTTTTGCACGCTGGCGTGTCACTTGCAGAAGTTCGCGCTTTGAAAGGTTGGAGAAAGTTCCGTCGGCAATGAGCTTGTCGATGGTGGCCATTTTCTTCACAGCCTTGCGGATGGTTGGGAAGTTGGTGAGCATACCGCCCGGCCAACGCTCAATCACGTAAGGCATGTTCACGCTTGCAGCCTTTTCGGCCACAATGCTCTTAGCTTGTTTTTTAGTAGCAACAAAGAGAACTTTCTTGCCCGACTTTACGATTTGCTTGAGTGCTTCTGCGGCCTCATCAATCTTCACCACGGTCTTGTGGAGGTCGATGATGTGGATACCGTTGCGCTCCATGAAGATGTAAGGAGCCATTGCTGGATTCCATTTGCGGCGAAGGTGTCCGAAGTGACATCCTGCCTCCAGCAGCATATCAAAATTTGTTCTTGACATTTTGTAATTGTTATGTATTGTTTACTTTCCTTTTAGTCTTTTTTCAACCAACCGGCCAGTAATCCCCCGACTCATAAAGCACATGGAGAGTCTCACCAGTTTGGATGCTAAACACGAGAGGCGTATTAACGCTTGCTGAACTGGAAGCGTGCGCGTGCCTTTGGACGTCCTGGCTTCTTGCGCTCCACTTCTCTGGAATCGCGAGTGAGGAAACCCTGTGCACGGAGTGCCTTCTTGTCCTCTTCGTTTATCTTCACGAGTGCACGTGCGATGGCGAGGCGGAGAGCCTGGCTCTGACCAGTGAAGCCGCCACCGTCGAGGTTCACCTTTATGTCATACTTGTCAGATACGTTGAGCAGGTTCAGGGGCTGCTTAACAACATACTGCAGTATTGGCGATGGGAAATAATCGTTGAGGTCTTTCTTGTTGATGGTGATTTTGCCTGTACCTTCGCTGACGTAAACGCGTGCCACGGCACTCTTACGACGGCCTATTGCATTTATATATTCCATATCGTGTGATTATTTATACTGGTTGATGTCAATAGCCTTGGGCTTCTGGGCCTCGTGCTTGTGCTCTGTTCCCTCATAAACATAGAGGTTGTCGAGTATGTGCCTTCCGAGAGGGCCTTTGGGGAGCATGCCCTTTACGGCATGACGGATGATTCTCTCCACACCGTCCTTCTTCAAACGAAGCTTGGCAGGAGTGTCAAAACGCTGGCCACCAGGATATCCTGTGTAGCGGGTATAGAGCTTCTCGGTCTCTTTCTTGCCAGAGAATACCACTTTGCTGGCATTGATGATAATCACATTGTCACCACAGTCCACATGGGGAGTGAAGGATGGTTTGTACTTTCCACGAAGCAACTTGGCAACCTTGGAGCATAGACGGCCTACCACCTGTCCGGAGGCATCAATGACCACCCACTCTTTCTTGGCTGTTTCCTTGTTGACGGAAATTGTCTTGTAACTTAAAGTGTCCATTTCGATTTTTGATTTACTACTAAAAAACAAATTTCTTTGGTGGATTGGAGATTCACTAACCATTGCACCTGGCCAAAAGCACAACTATTAACACGCCAACCCTGGGGGCTCTAAGCACACCCCCGTAATAATCGGACTGCAAAGGTACATCTTTTTATTATTCCAAATTGCCCTAATGACAATACATTTTGAAAAATTACCTATTATTAAACTTTATTAACACCTGTGATGCACATCGAACAGCCCTGATTGCCAGTTGCCGACAAAGTCGATCATGTGGGTCACTCCGCAATCAACACAAAGCCACCACGAGGCATGCATTCCACCTGGGAAGGCAGCGACTGGCTGGTGCGAATGTCCCATGGCTGTCCATCGGCGAATATTTGCACCTTGCGGGCGGAAATGAAGTCGAGCGGCAAGTCGAGCACTTTCTTTTGGTCGGTGCCGTTTATGCCTGCCACCCACCATGTGTTGCCTTTCCTGCGTGCCACCACTGCCGATTCACCAGGATAGCCGCAGACAAGACGTGTGTCATCCCAAGTGGAAGGCAAGCGGCCCAAGAACTGCCGGACCTCCGCGGGCTGTGCCAGGAAGCTCTCCGGCCTGTCGGCCAAATGCTGAAGGCCACTCTCAAAAAGCACGGTGAGGGCCAGTTCGTGTGCATGGCTGGTGACATGTGGGTGCTGCGAGTCGCTGAATGCACAGGGTGTATAGTCCATCGGCCCTATGACATTGCGAGTGAACGGCAATGTGGCATTATGCCTTGCAGCACGGTCGGTGAAGGTGGGCACGTTGTTGTACCACTCTGCCCCATAGACGCCCTCTGTTGAAAGAAGGTTGGGATAGGTGCGCTGCCACCCACGTGGTATGGTGGCTCCATGGAAATTCACAAGCAGATGATGGCGTGCCGCACATTCCAGCAAGTCGATGCAATAATCCATGTTTGCCTGGGTGTCGCCACTGAAAAAGTCTATTTTCACACCTGCCACACCGAGTCTCTCACACCAAGCCATCTCCTTCTCCCGGTCTTCGGGCTTGTTAAGCCGGTATTTGGGGCCTGGTGCTCCGTTCACCCATCCCACGCTGGAGTTATACCATATCAGTGGTTTCACTCCCTTGCCTCTCGCATAGGCCACGGCATCTTCTATGGTCTTTCCATCTTTCATCTCATCCCATTCTGCATCTATGAGCACATATGGCAGATGCAGCGACACTGCCAGGTCCACATATTTGCAGATGATGCCATAGTCGTTGGAACCATGATTGTAAGCCCAGTAAACCCATGACACCACTCCTGGATGTATCCATGAGGTGTCTTTCAACTTGCATGGCTCCGACACATCTGTCACCAATGTCGACTGCACCACGTCGGACAATGTTCCCACTATCACCACTCTCCATGGGCTGTGCCACCTGTCCTCACTTATGGCTTCGCATTCATCGGGCACCACACGAAACTGCTCTCCGTCGTTATACAAGCACGAGGCGCTGCGCCCCCTCTCGATGTTGGCCTCTGTGATGAGGGCAAAGAGCCCTTCTGATGGTTCCAACAGGGCAGGATACCCCCATCTTTTGTTGTATCCTTCTGCATCCAAGGATTGCGGGCCGAATGACGGCACGGGTTTCACCTTTGCCGTTGTGGAAAGGGGAAAGAACGACTCATAACTATCTGCCCATTGCTGCATCCACCTTTTAGTGCCTTCTGGAATCAAAAAGGTGGTGTTCTCTTTTGAAGCCGACAAACCGCGACAGTCCGCACATTCATATCTGAAAGCCATGCCGTCGTTGTAGAGCCTGACAACCATGTCGACATGGTTGTCGATGGCAACCTTGTATTCATTAGCCTCATTGGTGCAATGCAGGCGTTTCCCCGACAACATCTGATAATCTTCTGTTACCCGCTGCGAGAATTTCATCTTGGGCTTCCTCACCATCATGCCCTCATAACCCATGGCAGGCATTTCGAGAACTGCTTGCCGACCATGATACAACACTATTCCCTGACCTTTCGTCTTGAGCGACAACTTGCCATTAGGTGAAGCTACCGGTCGGGCAAACACCGTAAGAACGCTCGCCAACCACAAACAAATCAAAAAGACCTTCTTCATATTATATAATGTATATGCAATATTTTTTTGTATGTTATTCATTCCAACTCCTCCATGCCACCATTGGCTATCCATTCATAAGCATTATCTGATGATTTCGCGCCTATACGTTGGGTTCATCTGCGAAAGTAAGCATTTTTTCTTTTAACTACAAATAATGCTTGCTTTTTCATGTTTCAAGTACATAAATGCAAAGTTTTCAGGTACAACCGAAAAAGAAGAGGTCCACAAAACTGCAGCAATTATTGACAATGCCCGGAAGGCAAACTGGCAAGAACATTTCTTTCTATTCTGCATCATTAGACACTTCAAATCAGAAATAGTCGAATTAATTACGAAAAAAAAAGGGCAAAATATAAAACCTTTGATTTTTTTTGTTACTTTTGCAAATAGATTAAACCCAACAAACCTTAAATTGCTTATGTTAATGATTATTCAGCTCCTTATCGTATTAGGAGCACTTTGGGTCGGATCGCGGTACGGTTCACTGGCCTTGGGGGCCATATCGGGCATCGGTCTGGCACTGCTTGTATTCTGCTTCGGAATGAAGCCGGGAACTCCACCCACGGATGTCATCTACATCATCATCGCTGCTGTCACCTGTGCCGGCATCATGCAGGCTTCGGGTGGCATGGACTGGCTGATTCAGATTGCCGAGAAGATGCTCAGAAAGCATCCCGACCGCATCACCTTCCTCGCCCCTCTCAGCACGTTCCTGCTGACCGTCCTCGTGGGAACAGGGCACGTGGTGTACACCTTGATGCCCATCATCTGCGACATTGCACTGAAAAAGGGCATACGCCCCGAACGGCCTTGCGGCGTGGCTTCCATCGCATCGCAGGTAGGCATCACTTGCTCACCTATTGCGGCAGCTGTTGTGGCTTTCGTCACCATCTCCAATGCCAATGGCTTCGACGTCACCATCCCACAGGTGCTGATGGTCAGCTTCCCTGCATGCATCATGGGTCTGATGGCGGCTGCGGCGGCATCTTATCACCGCGGACTTGACCTGGACAAGGATCCTGAGTTCCAGAAGAAACTGCAAGACCCTGAGACACGCGCGTATATCTATGGCGGTGGTGCCACGACGCTTGACAAGGAAATACCACAGTCGGCAAAGAATGCCGTATATGTCTTCCTTGGCGCCATCATCATCATCGTGCTGTTTGCCATCTTCCAGGACATCCTGCCTTCATACGACACCATCAAGGCCATCAAGGACGCGCCAGAATACATGTTCAGCGACGGCACGGTGGCTTCTGCGGATGCACTGGCGAAGGCGAAAATACTGATGCCGGGTTACACAGAGATGTCTACGGTGCAGCTGAAGATGAATGTCATCATCCAGATTGTCATGGTTACTGCGGCTGCCTTGATGATCATGTTCTGCAAGGCATCGCCCAAGAAAGCGGTGCTCGGTCCGGTGTGGCAGTCGGGCATGGTGGCTGTAGTGGCCATCTTCGGTATTGCCTGGCTCGCCGATACCTATTTCTCCAATTACACACAGGAGATGCAGGATATGTTGGGAGATATCGTGGCGAAGTACAACTGGTCCATCGCCTTCGTTTTCTTCCTCGTGTCGGTTCTTATCAACTCACAGGGAGCAGTGGTGGTGTCCATGCTGCCGCTGGCATATTCGCTGGGCATTCCTGGACCGGTGCTGCTCGGCGTGCTCCCAAGTGTGTATGGCTACTTCTTCATTCCAAACTACCCATCGGATATTGCCACGGTGAATTTCGACCGCTCGGGAACTACGGTTATTGGAAAATACCTGCTCAACCACTCTTTCATGATGCCGGGACTTATCCATATATTTGTCGCCACGTTGGTGGCTTACGGCCTGAGCATGCTGATATTCTAATCATGTAGTATAACACTTAAAAATTCAAGATTATGTTAATCACCATCATAGAATTACTCGTTGTACTGCTCGCGCTCTATCTCGGTTCGCGTTACGGCAGCTTGGCGCTGGGTGCCATCGCTGGTCTTGGACTGGCTTTCCTCGTTTTCGACCATGGTTTGGAACCAGGTACTCCTCCTACAGATGTCATATATATCATCGTGGCGGCTGTCACATGTGCCGGTGTCCTTCAGGCTTCGGGCGGCATGGACTGGCTCATCCAAATTGCTGAGAGAATGCTCCGCAAGCACCCTCAACAAATCACCTTCCTTGCTCCTATCACTACGTTCTTCCTGACTATTTTGGTGGGAACAGGCCATGTGATGTACACCATCATGCCCATCATCACCGATGTGTCTATAAAGAAAGGGATCCGTCCGGAAAGGCCATGTGCCATAGCGAGTGTGGCTTCGATGATCGCCATCATCTGCTCTCCCATCTCTGCTGCCGTCATAGCATTTTCGGCAATATCTTCCGCCAATGGCTTCCATATCAGCATACCACAGATTGTCTTGGTGACCATCCCGTCATGTCTCGCAGGTGTGATAGTGGCAGCTGCTTGGAGCTCGCGCAGGGGACTTGACCTGGACAAAGATCCCGAATTTCAGGCTCGCATAGCCACCAAGGAGGGATACGACTATGTGTATGGAAATACTGACACAATGCTTAACAAGGAGATAACTCCAAAGGCGAAACTGTCTGTATACATCTTCTTGGCTGCCATCGCGCTTATTGTCATCCTTGCATTAGCACAAAAAATCCTTCCTGCTTTTGAGTCGGTGAAGGCGGTGGATGGCGCCAAGGATGTCTTGTTGTCCACTGGCAAGACGGTAAGTGCCGAGCAACTGGCAAAGGCGGGCATCGTGATGGCGGGCGTCACCGTGAAGACGGCCGTGACCATCAAGATGTACCTTGTCATCCAAATCATTCTTATCACTGCGGCTGCACTGATGATTATTTTCTGCAACGCAAAGCCAAAGTCTGCAGTGGCCGGCAATGTGTGGCAGTCGGGCATGGTGGCAGTAGTTGCCATTTATGGCATCGCATGGCTGGCGAACACTTTCTTCGGGGCTCACATGGACAGCATCAAGGATCTGCTGGGAACGATGGTGAGCGAGTATCGGTGGACCATCGCACTGATGTTCTTCATCTTCTCCGTGCTCATCAATTCTCAGGCTGCGGTGATTGTCTCCCTGCTGCCCGTTGCGTATGCCTTGGGCATACCGGGTTGGGTGCTATTGGGTGTGCTGCCTTGTGCATATGGATACTTCTTCATCCCCAACTATCCTACTGATATTGCAACGGTCAACATGGACCGTTCGGGTACAACAAAGATTGGCAAGTATGTCTTCAACCACTCCTTCATGGTGCCGGGTCTCATCTGCGTCGCCGTGAGCACGCTGGTGTGCTACTTGCTATCATCCATTTTCTTCTAAGAAAGATGGTCTTTAAAAAGGATTGTCTTTGAGAAAGGATAGTCTTTAAAAATGGTCTGGAGGCTCACCTCCAGACCAT
>CAMJLI010000020.1 GCA_946406585.1 uncultured Prevotellaceae bacterium
TTCAATAGGTAAGTTTTTGAAAGGTAAGCCCCGGCAACAGTAGTGATACTATTTGCCGGGGCATTTCTCTAATAATCATTATGCCATAAAGCCTACTCTATGGTTTTCAGTATTTCCACCAAGTGATCCCACACCATTTTCACTGTAGGAATATGTAGTTTTTCATCGGGTGTATGCACCCCTCTCAAAGTAGGTCCGAATGAAACCATGTCCATGTTGGGATAACGCTCAGAGAACAGTCCACATTCCAGTCCTGCGTGAATGCCAAGCACTTTGGGGTCTTTGCCGAAAAGTTTCTTATATGTTTCCACCACGAATTGTGTCAATTTGCTGTTGGGGTTCATTTTCCAAGCAGGATATCCGTCGCTTTGCTCCACCTCAGCACCTGCCAGTTGGAACAAGGCTTTTACTGTGTTGGCCATGTTCTTCAAGTTGCTCATCACGTTGGATCTTTGGCTTGCCACTATAGTGGTGCGGCTCTCAGCAGACTGCACGCTTGCCACATTGCTGCTTGTTTCCACGAGCCATGCTATCTCTTCATCCTGACACATGGCAAACACCCCGTTGTCGAGGGCCTGCAATGCTCGAATCATCCTTGTAGACACATCAGCAGGCATCACAGGTTCTGGGTCGGCACTCTCCATTGTGAACGCCATGGTGGTATCTGTGACGTGATATTCCTCTTCCACCTCGCATGTGAAAACATTCCATGCTGCTTTCACCTCTTCTTTCGCCTCCTCAGGGACTGCAAACGACACCACACCGTCGCGTGGGATGGCATTGTGCATTTTTCCTGAGCAGAACTGCGCCAACCTGAGTCCATATTTCTCATTGATGATGTATAGGAATCTTGAGAGGATCTTGATGGCATTAGCCCTTTTCTTGTTGATGTCATCGCCAGAATGGCCACCGTTCAACCCCTTGATGGAAGCCTTCAGGAAGAACATCCCTTCAGGTGCAGCCTCTCTATCATAATCGAAATGTGCGTGAGTGGTGATGCCTCCTGCACATGAGACAAAGATTTGGCCTTCGTCCTCAGAGTCGAGATTGATGAGCATGTCGCCACTCATGAATCCAGCTTGAAGTCCGAAAGCTCCTGTCAGGCCCGTCTCTTCATCCACTGTGAACAGGCATTCCACTGGTCCATGAGCTATGTCATTGCTATCGAGCAGAGCCAATTCCA
This sequence comes from uncultured Prevotellaceae bacterium, assembly GCA_946406585.1. The sequence goes on from CAMJLI010000020.1 coordinate 1,184, forward strand.
TCGCCACTCCGATGCCATCGTCAGCCCCGAGCGTGGTACCCTTGGCCTTGAGCCACTCACCATCCACATAAGTCTGGATGGGGTCTGTTTCGAAATTGAAATCCACGTCCACCAGTTTATCGCACACCATGTCCATGTGGCTTTGCAGCACGATAGTGGGTTTGTTTTCATATCCTGGTGTGGCAGGTTTGCAAATCAGCACGTTTCCGGTTTCATCCACTTTTGTTTCCAGTCCGCGTTGCTTGCCAAAATCCAGCAAGTATGCAATCATCTTCTCTTCGTGTTTCGACGGGCGTGGTATGCCATTGATTTTTGCAAACTGTTCGAACACGCATTTTGGGGTAAGTTCAGTCTTGTTCATGGTCATTGATAATCATGTATTTTTGTTAAAAACTATCACTTAAATGTTTCTTATTTTGTTTTTTAGTCAAAAAACCTTTCCACCGAGCATGAAAATAGATATAATTCCCTCGCTTAATCGGATTTTTGTATTACCTTTGCACCGCCCAAGTTCAATCCCTTAGTTAAAAGGCAAAAGACGGCTTTGCTTGCAAAGATAGTGCAAGCCGAGCGTAATGCAAAACAAATGGCGAAGTTTTTGCTTTCATTTCTGAGGTAAAGTTTCTTTTTGGGTGAAAAAGACAAAGACATGGCAGGATTGCTCATTACAAGCTTGGTGATAACAGCCATAGCCGTGGTGTTGCTCAGCGTGAAAGTCATCATGAAGAAAAATGGCTCGTTCACTTCACAGCACATCCACGACAGTCAGGCCATGCGTGACAGGGGCATCCATTGCGTGCTGGACCAAGACCGCGAGCTACGCAAGCAGTCATTTGCCGTGAAAGAAAAATCAAGAATATCAAACAACAGAAGATAAAATGAAAAAGAAGAATCTAATTTGCAATTTGGCCATGGCAGCCCTGGTTGCCTGTTCACTAGTTTCGTGCAACGACTCAAACAAGATGGATGAGAAGCCATCAGCAGCTGCAGCCAGCCAGGCTCCAGCTCCAAGCAGTCTCAAAATAGCATTTGTGGAAGTGGACTCCATCATGAGCCAATATAATTTTTGCAAAGACTATTCCAAGATTTTGGAGAAGAGGGCAAACAACAGCCAAAGTGCACTTGCATCTCAAGAGAAGAACCTCCAAGCAGCGGTTCAAAACTTCCAGAACAAGCTTCAGAGCAATGGTTTCAGCAGTCAGCAGGAAGCAGAGCGCCAACAAGCCGCGCTTCAGCACCAGCAAGACCAGCTGCTCGCATCACGTGACCGTCTGGCAAGCGAGCTTCAGAGCCAAACAGACAAGTTCAACAAGGCTCTCCACGACAGTTTGGAGCATTTCATAGCAAAATACAACAAGGACAAGAAGTACTCGATGATTTTCGCCAAGCAAGGCGACAACATGCTCTATGCCGACAAGGGTCTCGACATCACAGCTGAAGTAGTGGCCGGTCTCAACAAGGCATACAAAGGCAATATAGAAGAGAAGAAATAGAGTTCCTAAGAGAATTAGAACCCATCACATATGATTCGCCGTCTGCCATGTCAACGTGCTGGCAGACGGCGATTTTCAAAAACACACCCTTACGCCCCACTCATGAACCGCAAAGAGCGCTATCAACACATTCTCGAGTATTTCCGTGAGAACATGCCTGTAGTAGGCACCGAACTGCAATTTCGCAGTCCCTTCCAACTCTTGGTGGCCACAATCCTCAGTGCCCAATGCACCGACCGTAGAGTCAACGAGGTGACCCCTGCCCTCTTCAGACGTTTTCCAGATGCATTCTCCATGTCGGAAGCCGACGTTGCGGAAGTCCATGAATACATACGCAGTGTATCTTATCCAAATTCCAAGTCAAGGCATTTGGTTGACATGGCAAAAATGCTTGTCAAGGATTTTGAAGGCGAAGTCCCATCCGACCCATCACAGCTGGTGAAGCTGCCAGGTGTAGGCAGGAAGACAGCCAATGTGGTTCAAGCGGTGGCCTTTGGCAAGGCAACCATGGCAGTGGACACCCATGTCTACCGTGTGAGCAGGAGGCTCGGCCTGGTTGGCCGAAATGACAACACCCCACTCAAGGTTGAACGCCAATTGATGAGAAACATCAGAGAAGAAGACATACCCAACGCGCATCACTGGCTTTTGCTGCATGGCAGGTATGTATGCACCAGCCGCGCCCCCCACTGCGAGCAATGCCCATTCTGCAGTTTCTGCCCCAAGAACATGACCGACGACAAGCTATAACCCAGCCTACAACATCCCACCACATCATGAACACCACCCTCATAATGCAATTTCTCCGCGACATAGCGGAGAACAACAACCGTACATGGTTTCAACTTCACCACGACGAATACCTTGCCGCGAAGGAAGAATTTGAGAGACACATCCCCATGGTCATCGGTCGCATCGCCGAGTTCGACCCCTCTGTTGCCCACCTTACGGTTCGCGACGTCACCTACCGTTTCTACAGGGACACACGATTCTCCCCTGACAAATCACCCTACAAGCGACATTTGGGGGCATACATCGCTGCCCACGGCAAGAAATCACTTCATGGAGGTTATTATTTCCATCTTGAGCCTGGGCAATGCATGTTGGCATGTGGCACTTACTATCTGCCCACCAACATACTTACGGCATGCAGGAACGAGATAATGGGCAACATACAAGAATGGCTGTCATGCGTGGACAATCCTGCCTTTCTAAACTATTTCGGCACTCCAGGAAGTCATGAAGGCAAGGGTTTTGGCCTTGAGCATCTCAAGACTTGCCCATCAGGTTTCCCGCGCGACTACCAGCACATAGAATATCTCCGCATGAAGGACTATTGTTGTTGGCACAATGTAGCCGACGATTTCTTCTCCACAGAAACGTGGATAGACGAGATGGCAGATGTCTTCCAAGTGGGCAAGCCGATGATAGACTTCGTCAACGCCGTAGTCGACGATTACGAATAGCCACGATGCTGACAGCCTGTGTCAGTCAGCAATAAATTCAAAAAATGAAACAGGTCCCTACTCCTACTTGTTAGGGAAAGCCTTTTTCAACCTCTTGTATTCCTTTTTTGTAATCCTCATGAACGAGCCATGTTGAGGACCTGTGACGCCTTCGATGTCAACAGGCGAGTTGAAGTTTCTTAGATGTTCATCGGCCTTGCATATCCTATAGTGCTTTGGTTTCGAAGAATATTCTATATAAGCCACCCTCCATGTGTCGTCGCCAATGAGTTGGAAAGCAGACGAGCCTTCACATTTCTTTTTGCCTTCGAAGTTGACATAGTCGTTTTCCACCGGCTCGCTCCACGGGCCAGTCAGTTTGTCGGCAGTTGCCGTATAAATGCCAAGTTTTCCCCCCTCTTTCTTTATCAGCATGTGATATTTCCCGTCCGACTTCAGGTAGTTGATGTCGGCATCGATGGTGGCATAGCCCCAGTCGAAAAGCAACCTTGGTTTTGTGAGTTTGGTGAATGTCTCGTCGGCATAAGAGTAGTACATTCGGTCATACTGCTCTTCTGCATTGTTTAGGAGTGAATAATAGACAAGGTATCCGCCCTTTTTCCCATCTTTCCATTGATAATCAGGATCCCAGAAGATTTGCGGTGCCCACACCCGGTTGATAGTAGAGTAGTTCTTGTATGGGTCGGGGGATTCCGGGTCACAAAAGATTGATGGCCCTTTACGGAAGTCGAAGGTCACAGACTCCCAATTCACCATGTCCTTGCTCCTGAGCAGGTCGATGCCATAGTTGTTCCATTCCTTCGACTTTCTTACGCACATGTCGGTGGTTACCATAAGATACCCCTTCCCGTCATGCATTCTAGTGATGTAAGCATCGCGAGTGCCTCCCTCTATACGTGCATGCACCTCAGGGTCGAAAATGGCATTCCCATTGTTCAAGTCCTCGTAATGGTAGCCATCCCGGCTTATGGCGTATGCAGTATATTCGCCCCTGTCGCTCATGTGGCAGTAGAGATAACCATAGTCTCCCTTCTGCAGATTCTGTGCATTGGCAACAACCCCTAAAGCAGCCATTGCCATTGTGAAAAATGCCTTTTTCATGTCAAAACAAAAAATCAAGATGCGTTACAACAAGGTATTCTAAACACAATCAGTAAATCATGAACACCCAAATATTGAAGAAGGCAACTCTGCCAAAAGCATGATGCCCCCACCGAAGCAGGGGCATCGTGCAAGGATATCAATTCTTCTTTCTTAGTTCTTCCAGAGAAGCTTTCAAGGCTGCAATCTTCTCCAGCGAGTCGCTTCTCTTCTTTCTCTCAAGAGCCACCACAGCTTCGGGGGCATTTGCCACGAAACGCTCATTGGCCAGCTTCTTCTCCACATTAGCCAAGAAGCCTTCCTGATATTTCAGTTGTGCCTCCTGCTTTTCTATCTCGGCAGCCACATCGATCAAGCTTCCCAATGGCACTGCAAATTCATCCGTTCCCACCATGAACTGCGATGCATCAGCAGGTTTGCTGTCCACTATTTCAATGGATTTCAGATAAGCCATCTTGCTGATGACCTCGGCATAAGGCTCGTATGCATTAGTGGAGACCACCTGAAGTTCGAGTTGTTCTTTTGGCGGCAAATTCTTCAAGCTTCGCACAGTTCTCACTCCTGTCACCACTTGTTTCACTCGCTCAATGTCAGCCAGCAGCACTTCGTCATCTTTTGTAGGAGCTCCTACTGCAAGTCTTTGCACCATGATGCTTTCACCATCCTTGCGTTCGTATAGATGTTGCCACAGTTCTTCTGTGATGAATGGCATGAAAGGATGCAGCATCTTGAGCAACGTATCGAAGAATTCCAGTGTCTTCTCCATGGTAGCCTTATCCATGGGCGAGCCATATGCCGGTTTCACCATTTCCAGATACCAGCTTGAGAACTCATCCCAGAAGAGTTTGTAGACAGCCATCAAAGCTTCCGAAATACGGTATTTCTTGAACATGTTGTCAAGTTCTGCATTTGTCTGCCTCAACTTGGCCTCAAACCACTCTGTAGCCAATCGGCAAGCAGCAGGTTGTTCAATGTCTGCCACACCGAGTCCCTTCACGAGTCGGAATGCATTCCATATCTTGTTGTTGAAGTTGCGCCCTTGCTCGCAGAGAGTCTCATCAAACAGGATGTCGTTTCCTGCCGGTGCAGACAACATCATTCCCATGCGTACGCCATCGGCTCCATATTTGTCTATAAGTTCTATAGGGTCAGGCGAGTTTCCGAGGCTTTTCGACATTTTGCGCCCCAACTTGTCGCGCACGATGCCCGTGAAATACACGTTCTTGAAAGGATATTTACCCATGTATTCCTCACCAGCCATGATCATGCGAGCCACCCAGAAGAAGATGATGTCGGGACCAGTTACGAGGTCGCTTGTGGGATAATAGTACTTTATCTCCTCGTTTCCAGGGTTGTTGATGCCATCGAAGAGCGAGATGGGCCACAGCCACGATGAGAACCAAGTGTCGAGGGCATCCTCGTCCTGTCTGAGGTCTTCCATCTTCATGTCTTCTTTTCCACTTTGCTTTCTAGCCAGCGGCAGTGCCTCCTCCATGGTTTTAGCCACGACAAACTCCTCCATGTCGAACGACCATACATCTCCATTGCGTCTGAGGTCACCAGCCTTCAGGTCACGGTTGAAGCTCTTCTCACGAGCCAGTTTCAAAGCCTCTTTGGCATCGGTGGCTGTCACCGTGGCCACCACGGGATAGAAGTATGCAGGAATGCGGTGTCCCCACCATAGCTGTCTCGAGATACACCAGTCTTGTATGTTCTCCAGCCAGTTCTTGTATGTGTTCTTGTAATTCTCCGGATAGAAATTCATTTCACCCTCCATGACAGGTTTCAGTCCTATCTCGGCGAAGTGTCCCATCTTGAGGAACCACTGCAGTGAGAGTCTTGGCTCTATGGCAGTGTCTGGGTTTCTCTCAGAATAGCCCACTTTGTTGGTATAGTCCTCGATGCGCTCCATAAGCCCTGCCTCTTGCAAGTCTTTCGTTATTACTTTCCTGCATTCCATGCGGTCCATGCCCACATATAGCGGACTTTCATCCGAAATGGTGGCATCGGCATTGAATATGTCTATAGTCTCCAGGTTGTGAGTCTTTCCCAACATGTAGTCGTTGGTGTCGTGAGCAGGGGTCACTTTCAGGCATCCAGTACCAAACTCAATGTCTACATATCTGTCTTCAATTACAGGAATCACCCTTCCCACCAGTGGGACAATCACCTTTCTCCCCTTGAGCCATTGGTTTTTGGGGTCTTTCGGGTTGATGCACATCGCCGTATCGCCCATGATGGTCTCAGGACGTGTGGTAGCCACCACTGCATAATAACCTTTCTGGTCCTTGTGGATAACGTTGCCCTCAGCTTTGAGAGCCTCTTCGTTTTCGAGCTCGGTGAGTTCGTGCACATAATATTTCAAGTGAAAGAGATGGCTCTGCTCTTCCTTGTAAATCACTTCCTCAGTGGAAAGGGCCGTCAATGCCTTAGGGTCCCAGTTCACCATTCTGAGATCGCGATAGATATAGCCTTTGTTATAAAGGTCGACAAACACCTTTATCACGCTTTCGCTTCGTTTTTCATCCATGGTGAATGCTGTGCGGTCCCAGTCGCAAGATGCTCCCAGCCTTCTAAGCTGCTTCAATATGATGCCTCCATGCTCATGAGTCCAATCCCAAGCATGCTCCAAAAACTGCTTGCGGGTCAAGTCATGTTTCTTTATACCCTGTTCAGCCAATTTTTTCACCACTTTGGCCTCAGTAGCTATGGACGCGTGGTCGGTGCCTGGCACCCAGCAGGCATTTTTCCCTTCCATTCGTGCCCTTCTCACCAATATATCCTGGATAGTATTGTTGAGCATGTGTCCCATATGTAGCACACCCGTCACATTTGGTGGTGGAATAACGATGGTGTAGGGTTGACGTCCATCGGGTTTCGAACTGAAAAGCTTGTTGTCAAGCCAATACTGATACCATTTCGACTCCACGTTCTGTGGTGTGTACTTGCTTGCTAATTCCATGTTATAAATATTATGGTGTATTCGAATATTTTAAATAATGTGCAAAAGTAATTCATTTTTAGGTAAATGCCCAAAGATTTGTTGAAAACATGACATTAAGTTAATTTGCTTTTTCATTCAATGGGCATTAGCATGGCCTTTACAGTCTTTTTGCGTCCAAGAACCTTAATTGCGCCTCAAGCATTTCCAACTTTGGCATTTGCACGCCCGCTTTTCTTGCTTCGGCTATTGGGCGGGTATAGAGATAATCAATCTCCATAGGTCGATGGAAATCATAGTCCAACTTCATGCTAGGAGAATAAGGTGTCATCTCCCTTGTTGTCTCCATCATCTGTAGGGCGAATTCACGATTCACGTTCTCCACTCCCAGATGCTGCGCCACATTCACCACCTCCATCATTTGGTCAAAGATCAGTTTCTCCGTATCAGGGTTTGCCAGCAGGCGGTCGGTCTGAGTGTCAAGAGCCACCGTCATTCCATTGAAGGGCATGTACCACACGGCCTTTTTCCATCTTGCTTCATGATATTCCACCTCATTTGCTGTGATGCCAGCCAATCGGAAACTCTCAACCACATTTGCGACAAGCGACTTGTCACGACAAGAGAAATTGCCGATATTGATGCTGCCATAGCATTGGTGGGACACTCTTCCCGGTTCTGTTTTCGAGGAACAGATGAAAGCCAGTCCGGCAGCGATAGCAAGGCCAGGGAACTCCTGCTGCAAGTCAGCCTCAAGTCCTATGCCATTCTGTATGAGAACCACGAGAGTTTGTTCGTGTAGCAGAGGAGGCAGCAAATTGCGAAGCAGGTGGTTGTTGACCGATTTCAATCCCACGAGCACCACATCGCATTTTGGCATGTCAGCCACGGAATGATAAGCAAGAGGGTGAGGCAAGACAAAGGAACCATCGCAAGAATCTACAGCCAAACCATTTTTGCAAACGAAATCATAGTCTTTATGGAAGAGGAAATGCACCTCGAATCCTGCATTTGCCAATTTCGCGCCATAGAAGCCACCTATGGCACCTGTTCCTATAACAGCAAAATTCATTTCTTATAATATATGTTCAATTAATCTGTATCTTGTAATGGGAGATGCAGTGCTTATTTGCAAAGAGTCTATTCAAATATCACGCGAGTAGCAACGATGTCTACGATGCTGTTCCGACTCGAAGTACTGCCAATGGCTCAACACAGCCTTGTTTGTCTCCATTTGCGGCATAGCTTCCGCCCATTCAAAACCATATTCTTGGAAACGGTGCAACAAGTCGTCGAAAATCAATGCGTCAGCACCCTTTGTCCTATATTCAGGCAATACTCCGATGAGCAGCAAGTCTACTGTATCCGTGGCATGAAATTTCAGAATCTTCAGCAAGTGCCACCATCCGAAAGGCAAGAGATGCCCATCCCTCGTCTTCTGCAATGCCAATGAGAAAGATGGGAATGCTATTCCAAAGCCTACCATTTGCCCATTTTTGTTATCATCCATTATTGCAGTCACCAGATTGAGGTCTGCCTTCTTTATGTAGTCCTCCACCAGTTTGTCAATCTGCTTTTCCGACAGTTGTGAAAAGCCATAAAGCCCATCGTATGTCCTGTTGAGAATTCTGAACACTTCCAGCCCCATACCTTCTTTGAGCAATTCCCTTCTGCTGAACTTATGCACACGCAAGTGGAATCGCTTTTGCACCATTTGGGCCACACGTGCTATTTTTTCTGGAATTTCCTCCGGCACCTTTACTCGGAATTCCAAATAATCGTTGTCTTTCTTGAAGCCTCCCAACCTCTGAATGTGCTGAGGATAGTATGAATAATTATAGTTTACATACATGGTGGAGAGTCTCTCAAACCCCTCGACCAGCATGCCTTCACGGTCCATGTCGGTGAATCCGAGAGGCCCACTTATTTCAGTCATTCCCTTTGTCTTTCCCCATTGTTCCACGGCATTGACGAGAGCCGCCGAAACCTCTTGGTCGTCGATGAAGTCTAGCCACCCAAATCTCACTTGTTTCCGTCCCCATCGTTTGTTGGCACGGTGATTGATTATGGCAGCCACTCTTCCAACAACGCCGCCATCCCTTATGGCAAGGTAATATTCTGCTTCACAAAAATCGAAAGCGGGATTCTTGTCTTTCTTTAGAGTACCAATTTCATCTGAATAAAGGAAAGGAACAGCATAAGGGCAGTTTCGATACAAATCGTTATGGAACTGTACGAACTGCCCCAACTGCTTGCAGGTCTCTACTTTTCTGATTTCCAAATTTTGTTTCATGAATTCATTCATGCAAGAATCATTGCATGTCGAGCACAACTTTCATGATGTCTTTCCCCAAAGCGTCAGCTTCCTCGATAGTGTGTGCCTCACTATATACTCGTATGATAGGTTCTGTATTTGATTTCCTCAAATGGACCCATTTGTCTGGGAAGTCGATTTTCACACCATCGATGTCGTTCACTTGTTGTTCGGCATACAATTCCTTCACTTTTTGGAGAATGGCATCCACATCCGTGGTAGGTGTGAGGTCTATTCTATTTTTAGCGATGCTGTACTCAGGCATCTCAGCCCTAAGTTGGCTCACCTTGCATCCCTTTTGTGCAAGAGACGACAAGAACAAAGCAATTCCAACCAATGCATCGCGTCCATAATGGCTTTCAGGATAAATCACTCCGCCATTTCCTTCTCCTCCGATGACAGCGCCCACCTCTTTCATCTTGGTGGTGACATTCACCTCTCCCACTGCTGCTGCAGCATATTTTCCTCCGTGCTTCTCGGTGACATCACGCAATGCTCTTGTGGAAGACAAATTGGAAACGGTGTTGCCAGGAGTGTGCTGCAAGACATAGTCGGCGACAGACACGAGGGTATATTCCTCACCAAACATCTTTCCATCCTCACAGATGAAAGCCAACCTATCGACATCAGGGTCTACCACAATGCCCAAGTCATATTGTCCTGCACGCATCTCGCTCATTATTCCAGTAAGATTGCGCTCCAAAGGTTCAGGATTATGGGCGAAATCTCCTGTTGGGTCTCCATTGAGTATGGTATAATCCACCCCGAGACGTTCGAGCAATTTGGGAAGTATAATTCCTCCCACACTATTTATTGCATCCACACAGACTTTGAAGTTCTTCTTGGCTACGGCGTCGGCATCCACCAAATTCAGAGCCATTACGGCATCCACATGTTTTTTGTCGAAGGAGTCGTCCTTGGTGTATTTTCCCAATTTGTCCACTTCTGCAAATTCGAAATCCTCGGCTTCAGCAATGGCCAGCACCTCGTTGCCCTCTTCCTTGTTGAGAAATTCTCCCAAGTTATTAAGCAATTTCAGTGCATTCCACTGTCTAGGGTTGTGGCTTGCCGTGATGATGATTCCACCATCAGCTTGTGCCATGACAACAGCCAACTCTGTGGTAGGTGTAGTAGCCATGCCTATGTCGACGACATCGAATCCCATCCCCATCAAAGTGCCACACACCACGCTTCTCACCATTTCGCCGGAGATGCGTGCATCACGTCCCACGACGATACGATTGAAGTTGGTCTTTTGTCCACGGCGTATGAAAGTGGCATATGCCGATGTGAATTTCACTATGTCAAGAGGATTGAGTGTATCGCCCGCAGCACCGCCGATGGTGCCGCGTATGCCGGAAATGGATTTTATAAGTGTCATTATGTCGTAAGTTTTAGTTGTATTTCATTCTACCATTTCTCGCCATGGCATAGTTCAAGTAAACTTGACTCTGCTCATTTGGCTTACCGAAATGGTTCTATTGTTGTTTTGTTGTTGCAATTTTCATACCATAAGCATCAGCTGTCGAGGAGTCGTCAGATTCCTCTCTCATAGGTAATCTGGTAATAATATGGAGTTACGCTCGCTGTAGCCCTCTGTACTCCCTGGCTATGTGGTACAATGATATTCACCTTTGCCAATTCGTCGTTTTCATTCACCAATCTTCCAACATTGACATACGACAAAGGTATCAGCCATCCCGCCGGCACTGAAGTAGTGCCATATACGGACTTCATCACCCCAGTGCTGAAAGTGGCGTTAAAAGTGCCGAGTGTATTGGTGACAGCCATTTTGTCGGGAAGAGACGAGAAATATCTCACATTATTGGTAAGGTGCAGAGAGTCGCCAAACAAGTCAAACTCACTGAATCTGCACAAGACATTTACAGTTTCGCCATTTTTGATTTTCTCTCCACATCCTCTCCTTACAATTTGCATGTAGACACCAGTATTTTCAAAGAGCACAAACTCTTTCTTGCTTACGTCGGTTATAGTGTCTTGCTTGAATTCTTGTTCGGATATGACCTTTATGCCCTCTTTTTCTATAAAAGCTCTAATGGCAGCACGCTCCTTTTTTTTCTGGTCGGCATACGTCTCAGTGTCATGGCAGGCAGCCAAGCTGAGCATAGCAAATGCAGCCACCAGCCAAAAATACAGATTCTTCATTTCCTAAAAATTTTGTGCTAAAATATAAAAAGGTGATGCAAAGGTAATACAAATCTTCGAAGCAAATGACAAAATGAGTGTTAATGTAACAAAAAAAGCCCCTTTAGCCTATTTTCCTACAATGCCATCATGAGCAGCGAAATACAATATTGCCCTGTGCACCGTCTGCTCGGCGTCTTCCATGGTGCCCATGATGCGCCCTCCTGCTGCATTTTCATGTCCACCACCATTGAAGAACATCTCAGCCAACACATTGCAATAGTATTGGTCTACCGAACGAAGGCTCACCCAGATCACATTGTCCTTCTCCGTGTCCTCCCTCAACGAAATCGACAGTCGCATTCCCTTTATGCGCAGCGGCTCATTGACCAATCCTTCAGCATCCCCCTTGATGAAATGGAACTGTCGCATCTCCTCCTTGGTGAGAGCATAATAACAAGCATGACTGCCTTCGATGACTCTCAGTTTCTGGCTCATGACATATCCACGCATCCTGATACACCATTCGCTATAGTTGTTGTAAACATTTCTATAAATCTTATCCTTGTCAAACTTGCCTTTTTCAAGCAGCAAGGAAATAATATAGAATATTTCCGGTCTGTTGGAATTGTAGGAGAATCCACCTGTATCGGTCATCATTCCCATATACAAGGTTATGGCTCCTTTTCGAGTCATTTTTTCATACCCTCCCAATTGCCATATCATTCTGAACACTATTTCGCAAGTGCTGCTCATCTTTGGGAAAGAGAAAGTCAATAATGCATCCAGTTCCGGGCCTATATGATGGTCTATGAGCACCTTTACAGCTTTTGCTGCATCAAGAGCTTGTTGCAAATCGAGGACACGCTTTATGCTGTTGAAGTCCATGCAAAACACCAAGTCGGCCTTCTGCAATATCGCTTCCACCTGTTCCTTATGCTTGTCATATCTTATTATTCTCTCTCCTCCAGGAACCCATTTTAGGAAATCAGGAAAAGCATTCGGCACAACAATGGAAGGCAGTTTGCCCATGCTCTTTAGGAAATCATCCCATCCGAGCATTGAGCCTATAGCATCTCCATCAGGGCTTTCATGACATACCAGCACGATGTTGCCAGCTTGTGAAATAGTATTTCTGAGCTGCTCCACTTGAGCGTCAGAGAGCAAATTTAGATTCATTGATGAAATGAGGTGTTCAAAAAAGTTTCAAAAAACAGATTGATGCTTATTTCAAAAACAGCAAACATGTTTTCACCCATCCTAAAGAATGGATGAAAACATCATTTGCGAAAAGAAAGTCAAGAAGACCTTGGGAGGCCATCCCTGCTTAAAATAGTTTCTCTGGATAGATGCCTTCTGCGATGAGTCTTTGTATTTTCTCCACCACACTTGGCCTGTCTGCAGAATAAGTGACTCCAAACCACTTGCTTGTGGTGTCGAGCACCTTGACCGTGGCAGTATTCTCCACAATCAGTTTATTCACCATAAGTGGAATGAAGAATTCAGCCTTTGGATTCTCCATGTTCTTCGGGTTGGCAAGGAAATCCTTGAAGAAAGCTTCACTATAGTCGAAGTAGTCGGGTGTGAATCCCCACATGTTCATGCTGACAGGGGTGTTCTCCTCTACAGCGACCCATTTCCCTTCTTCATCTTTGTAGCAGATGTCGCCATCCACCCTCATTATCTCGGTACGCTCCACGACAGTTGTCAGGTTGCCTTCTTCATTTGTGGAGCAGATGCCACGTGCCACCGTGCCATTTTCAGAAAGGGTATTGCCCACACGGAATCCCACCATTGCATAGCGGTTTTTGCTGCCCTCTGGCAGTTCTGCAAGAAACTTGCCGATAACCATGAATGCATCACGATTGTAGAAGTCGTCGCAGTTTATCACGCAGAAAGGTTCCTTGATTGCTTTTGCTGCCATCATCACCGCATGATTGGTACCCCATGGTTTCACTCTCCCTTCTGGAACAGTAAAGCCTTCTGGCAGAGCATCAAGGCTCTGGAAAACCAATTCAGCAGGTACATGTCCCTCATATTTGCTCAAAATCTTTTCCTTGAAATCCTGTTCAAAGTCTTTTCTAATGACAAATACTATTTTTCCAAATCCCGCTTTAATAGCATCATAGATGGAATAGTCCATTATGGTTTCGCCGTTGGGGCCAAGACCATCGAGCTGTTTCAGTCCACCATATCTGCTACCCATTCCGGCTGCAAGCAATAACAATGTTGGTTTCATATTAATTTTTGAATTTTAAAAATGTAACTCTATTAATTTGCAAATATAACAAAATTTGCATCCTCAGCCAAGTGGTGGTTGAAAGAAGATTCTATTTTATCAAAATTTAACTCAAATGATACAAGATGATTTATTCCGAGCTAATGACATTCAGTAAGGCCTTTTCCTTTTCTGCAACTCTTCAAATAGCCCTTGACAAGCATCTTCCAACAGCGAAATCACCACCTCGAACCCATTATCACCACCATAATAAGGGTCAGGAATCGAATTAAAAGTAGGATGATGCCTAAGATAGGATGCCATGGTTACAATTTTCCGATAGTCGTATGGCGATCTTGCCATTGACTTAATTTCATCGTAATTTGACTGATCCATAGCAACAATAAGATCAAAATTGTCAAAATCTTCGGACACGAATTGCCTTGCCCGAGAACAGAAGTCATACCCATGCCTTTCACCATGCCTTCTCATTCTCGGGTCTGGAAGTTGGCCCACATGCCATCCGCCCAAACCAGCCGAATCCACTTCATACAGGTGCCCTACTCCTTCACTATTGACAATATGGAGCATTATGCCCTCAGCAGCCGGAGAGCGACAAATATTGCCTAAACAGACAAACAACAACTTGTAAGGTTTCCACATTATTATATTATATTATGATGTATACAATCAATTAAAAACATATCAGAAACGGCAAAAAGAACTATTTGCGCAACAAAGATATAAAAAATTTGTATATTTATAAAATTTTTACTACTTTTGTGTCGGTATAATTATTTCCTATACTCATGCAAACAGAACTAAATCAGACTTCATCATGGAAAGGCAAGATAGCTTGCCAATACGTACACAAAAATCTAAGACTAGACACGAAACAAGTGAAGACCTCCGTAAACAGTTATGTTTATGCTCTCTTTGAGAAGGGGAGTGCGAAAATCAAATTCGACTCTCAAGAAATAGAAGCTCGTTCAGGTGACTTTTTGATATTTCCACCCCACATTCCACCTGTAATGATAAGCACAAGCGACGATTATGAAGCAATATGCCTTATAGTCAATTCCGTTTTTGTTTCTGAAAGCCCTATGACACACAACATTTATCAGACAGCCAACTACTCGATGATGAATGATGCATCCCCTATAGTGAAATTGCCCGCCTATACGCACAACTTGCTAAGGCAGACCCTTTTACTTATCATGCAGCATATAAACCAAAGTCACAAATATACCAATGAAGCCCTCCAATCCCTTTATGGTTTGTTGCTTTCAGACCTGATGAATGTGATTGACAACAAAACGGTTCCTCCAAAATTAAATCAAAACAGCAACAAACTGTTTATTGAATTCAACAAATTGCTTAGAATACACTTTCGCGAGCACCATGATATAACATTCTATGCCGACCAGTTGGGCATCTCACCTCGATATCTTTCCATGGTGACAAAGCAAATTTCACACACCACGGTGGCATCATTCATCAACCGTCACCTAATGCTCGAGGCATGCTGGCTTTTGAAGACAACAGACTACAGCATTCTTCGCATAAGCGAACTACTCCATTTTGCCGACCAAGCATCCTTTTCCAAGTTTTTCAAGCGCATAAACGGAAACACACCTCTGCAATATCGCAGAATGCGAGACACGAATAATTGAAGAAATATTGCTTGTTTTTATAATCAGATGGTTTCAAATTAAGCATTTAAATAAATAAGTAGGTATTCAAAATCATCTATAGATGTCCAATTTGTAGGTGCCTCCAATTTTGAAAACCTACTTAGTTTATTTGAAACCATCTAATTATTTCATTCAAAATTTGGCAAATAGGTTGATATTCTTTAACTTTGCAAATGCTAAACAATCAGTCAGACAGATGCATATTATATCCTCATTAATAATATGATGCAACATTTTTTGCTGTATTATCCACATAATGAGTCTTTATAATTCGACAAAAACGTAAGTCTTTATCTTAACTATGGAAAGATTAAACAAATACACTAATAGCAAGCGAACGCAAGAACGCGAACTCAGCCTGTATTGGCTAACCACATTTGGCATACAATCTGTTGTAGACCTAAAACCAAGTGAAGTTCTTTTACCTTTAGTAGAGCAGCATGTCAGAGGGGAGAAAAGTTTGGATAAGATAAAGCAAGAACTTTACGACTTCTATCATGAACTGCACATAAAGCATAATAGCCATCACATCCATAGGGATGAAGAAGCCGACAAAGTGTCGATACGAATTATGGACTATTTTCTAAATGGGCATTTCGATCTTACCATAGAAGCCTTTTGCAATGCCCATTACCATCTGTTTCATGGCATCTATCACGATTCTGGCAAGCTTCGCAGCATTCCTGCAAGCAAGAAAGAATGGGTTCTTGGAAACACCACAGTGCTATATCCCAAGCCAGAATCAATCAAACCCCGCTTGGACTACATTCTTGCTTTGGAGCGAAGCATAGACTACAAAAAGATGTCGTCAGCACACACACTAAGACATCTTAGCCATTTCATCTCCGACATGTTTATGGCGTACGCTTTTCCATTTGCCAACAGCAGGGCGGTGTTCGTATACACCTTGAAATATTTGTTCAGTATGGGATACCATTTGCAAAACGACACCTTTGCACGAGAGGCATGGTATTTTCGCAATGCCATCATCCGAGCCAGTTATGCAAACATGCACCAAGGCATCTTCCCCACCACCCAATATATGGTAATGTTCTTGGGCAACCTGTTTCTAAATGAGGAAAACGAGCTTAGAAACCATAGGATGGTGACGAGAGGTGAATAACCAAAAGGACAATACAGGGAAAAATGACTATAATGCAATTCCAACAAATACAGATAGTTAGCACTTACACTATTAAAGGGCTTTAAAAAAACACAACATTTGTTTTGTGTATTAGGAAAAAATATCTAACTTTGTAGCGTTTTAAGTAATTATATTATTAACCATTTAACTTATTGCAATTATGAAAAAGTATTTCGTACCTGCAACAAAGGTTGT